>JAIPFG010000155.1 GCA_021736745.1 Pseudomonadales bacterium | reverse complement strand
TTCAAAACCATCAGCAAAGCGTGTCGATGCGTTCACCATTACCGAACTGGAATCCACCTCAGCTAAGAATCGGCGGGCGCGCGTATAGTTTTCTGTCACAATGCAATCTGTATGGTGCGAGCCATAACAATTAATATGCTCTATTGCTTCATCCATATCAGCGACAAGCTTTATGGATAATATCGGCGCCAGGTATTCAGTTAACCAATCGGTTCCCGTTGCCAAACGAACATCGGCTAATAATGCCTGAGTCTTTTCGCAACCCCTTAGCTCAACCCCTTCGGCACGAAACATGGTCGCCAACTCCGGCAGCATATCGGCCGCAACCTTTTGATGGACCAGCAATGTTTCCATGGTATTACAGGTGCCATACCGTTGTGTTTTTGCATTAAAAGCTACTTTTATCGCCTTTTCACGGTCAGCCTGGTCATCAATATACACATGACAAATTCCATCTAAATGCTTGATCACAGCCACCTTGGCGTCACGACTGATACGTTCAATCAAACCTTTACCGCCCCGTGGCACAATCACATCAACATACTCAGGCATAGTGATCAATTCTCCCACTGCGGCGCGATCCGTCGTTTCAATAACTTGCACAGTTTTTTCCGGCAGGCCGGCTGTGAGCAGTCCTTGCTTGATACACTCCGCAATTGCTTGGTTAGAGCGAATCGACTCCGACCCCCCCCGCAAAATCGTTGCATTACCCGACTTTAAGCAAAGACTCGCCGCCTCCACAGTAACATTAGGTCGCGATTCATAAATAATCCCCACGACACCCAGCGGCACACGCATCTTACCCACCTGGATACCCGATGGGCGATAGTTCAGATCCGTAATTTCACCGACCGGATCCGGTAAGGCTGCCACTTGATGCAACCCTTCAACCATACCGTCGATGGTTTTATCGGTGAGCGTTAAACGATCAAGCAGAGCCGCATCCAGCCCATTTTGCTTGGCCGCACTCACATCCTCCGCATTGGCCTGTAAAATTCTTCGGCGAGCGCTCTCTATTGCTTCAGCTATTGCTTGCAAAGCGTAATTTTTCTGCCCTGTGCTCGCCGCCACAATCTTACGAGAAACGTCACGTGCGTTACGGCCGACTTCGGCCATGTATATTTTGACTTCCATTTGGAACCTTTATAACCGGAACTTTTATAAAGAGTGTGATTATACAATAAAAAAGGGCGGAGAAACTTAATCACTTCGAGCATCCGCAAGATGCGACCTGCTAGGGACAGACCGTCTTTCCTTCGCGACCCGGTCTAAGTATCATCCGACCGCTTCGGCTCATCACGATTTCCCGCGAACGGTTAACCAGGCCTGTCGCTGCATCCGGGCTACAAAGAGTAAAGGTCCGCATAGGTAACGCTCCAGAAATTTGTCTAACGCTACCATCTCCTTGAAACATCAAGGCGGGCAGTGAAAAATTAGGGCGCAGCGAATACCCCTGTGTGAGGGGCTCAAACCATTGGATAGTCTCATTTTGATCAACAATATTATCCCTATCTCTATCGACAAAAACGATCCATCCCTCTTGCCAGGAATCCTTCCCACTACAGGTATTGCCTTGGCGAGCACAAATCAATACGGTCTTATTTTTCTTTATTGCTTCACTTCTGGCGAGGTTTACTGCAGTGATAAAATGATTGGCCTGAGCATCCAACCGATTAGAGCGGATAAGAGAAAAAAATCCTGGTACTACCAGGAGAAGAGTGATTGCTGCGATCGATAAAACACTTATCAATTCAAGCAGGGTGAACCCCGCATACCGTTGGCATTCCATTGCCATCCTCCTTTCGAATAGAAATCCTTCCTATTTATGGCATAGAGTTTACAACGAACATTTTACCAACAGTCTTCCAAAGTGCCAGTCCCAGATTTACCTTTGACGCCTGTATTAGTAATTGAAATTGTTGTGCACTTCGAATCGCCAGCCTGTGGTCCTCCGGCTACGGGCTTTACTATCGCTGTAAATGCGGCTGCTGTAAAACTACTGTTTACCAAATCCAATTCATAATAACCTTCGCTACTGTTAGCGCTCGACCATCCTAAATTAGTCTTCGATGCAGTCCCCTTAATCGCGGTGGCATATTGCAGATTCTGAGTAAAGTGCCGTTCCTGCGCCTGTGCCAGGCTCAACAAAAATGCCTGCGCATCAGATCTTCGGGATTTTCTTACACTTTCCTGGTACGAAGGTAATGCGATTGCCGCTAAAATAGCCATAACCGCCACCACGATCATCAGCTCTATTAATGTAAAACCGCTATCATGCCTTATCCTAGCCATATCAATATCCTATCCTGAAAACTTATGTACTACTGATCATCTAGAAGCCATATTTCCTCAATAATCAGATTACCTTGGTTTATTGCATTCTCGTTTAACCGAAAACGAATTTGCCGATCAGGTTGAATGGCAAAATCCGTTGTCAGTCCTGAAGCCTCATGCACCACCAAACTTCGTGAAAGCTGCAACACCGAATCACCAATTAGAATACTGCGGGTTTGTAGATTCACATCGTACACTGGCCCAACATTGATCAATGGAATATTTGATTCAATTTTCAGCTCCTCAGCTACCACCGAAAAACAACCCATCAAAATAGCGAGCAGCATTGTCAATATTGTTCTATTCATAATCTTCACCTTATTAGCCATTCCATTCCTTTATTTAAACAATTGCCTCCAGGACTGACGCCCTACGCCACCCTGCGTATTTTCAAATACAGAGTTGACATTACCTGAAGTATTACTCATCTGCTTACACTCATTCCCTTTACAGCCAATAATGGTCGGTGTCGATATAATGCCATCGTAGCGAAGTCCACTCGGCGGAATCACGGCAATAATGTTCCCGGAAGCATCTTTCACCACGTAGGAGTCGCTGTCATCAAAATCTCCATCATTATCTAAATCAAAGGGAGGATCTGGTAAGCGACTACCACTCTCAGCGTCAAGCTCCATCAGGAAACTACTGCCCCCGTAATCACAGGAACTCGAAGATGGTAACAATGTAGTAAAAATTATACGCCCATCTCTAAATACCGGGTTGGTAATCTGCCTCTCACCACGATTATCAGCAGTTACATTAGGATCCGTATTGATCAAATCCAGATACCATCCTTTTTGTACTTTCCAGTCGATCGTGTTATCTGTTGTTAACCTTAATGTCAACTTATCACTACCCACGGTCACTTGTGGTTCTAATGTAATTTCCTGTTTTAATAACTCGGACCGGCTGGCAACAGCCACACCATTATCCCAAATCCCATAGAATGTCTGTGTCTCCTGACCCGTCGCCGTATTATCACTAGCCCCCAAGTATTTACCAGTACCAAAGTACACGAGAAAACCATCCTCACCCTTATCTATCTGGAAAGACACACTGGGCCGAGCGGTAATCGGCTGAGGGTTTCCTTGTGGCGAAACAGCCGTAAACAAGGGTTTTGGCACAGCATTTTTTCCAGAGCCCGAGTGAAACGCCACATCCCATTTATCTGCTTGATTGTTGCTGACATCAAATTTCCACAAATTACCGCGTAAATCACCGGCATAGATATAATCAACATCAAAATCCTTATCAGCATCCACTGGCGTTACCGTGGCCAACCCGTTCGGATTGGTTGCGCTATCAGCGGCTGTCGGAACACTGATTTTTTTAATCAAAGCCCCGGTTTTTATATTAACAACATACAAAGCTGCGTTACCCGTTGTACTCGCGCTACTATCAGCCAATGTATTGTTATAGCCGTTACCAAACACCGCCACCCATTGACCATTATTCATCTTAATAATATCCGGTCTACTATAGGTGAATCCCAAATCAGGATCGCCCGTTGCACCCGGATCACCGTCATTCACACTACCATTGGTATTGGTGTCGCCAAATTCCCATGCAACCAAAAGGTTAGCATTGGCTTCGGTAAAATTTTGTGGATTGGTCACATCTAATGCAAATATACCCTGCCCTCCCGCGTTTGCGCCGCTCACCAACATCGTATGCCAAGCACCGGAAAAGAATGCATCTCCGACACTCGGCGTCCCATCAACAAAGTAGCGATGGCTATAATTGGGTGCCGCAAGTTCAGGTAAATTTTGATAGACGAAACTGGGAACATAGGCTATTAACTCTTTCCCTTTGGATGTCCCTGAAGCGGCAAAACCGTGCAACATCCCATCATTTGCACCTACATACACGACGCTGGCTCGATTTGCTTTAGCTACCTTATAGGTAGAATATTTTACAGTTTCAAAGTCAGCGCCATTGGCCTGATCCGGATAGGGGAAATTTGGTGCCCCCATAAAAATTGGTGCTGAATTGATAATATCGCCCAACTTGGTGGAGCGTTTACGGAAATTCACTCCAGCTACATTACCTCCACCCTCATTAACATCATCCCCTCTTAAATAATCCACCAAATAATCACCATATGCTTGTTGGGAGGCTATGGGCGTACCCGCTAGCAATGCGTTAACCTGTTCCTGGCTCAATGTCGTATCACTGAGAGCATTAATATTCGAAGGCCAGCGGAAAGGAATACCTTTACCTGTAGCACTGGACGTAGGGTTATAGGTCAAAATCACACGGTTGGTAGGGGCCTGGCTGGCAAATAAGCTACTGGGAGACTTCGTATCCCAAGCCGGATTATTTTCACAGGCTGCGCCCAACGGTAAGTTGCATTTAGTATTTGGATCATTTGGCCCAAGAGAAATAGGGAGCACACGGAGTTCACCGCTCCAATCTTCACTACTAAAGCGCGCTTGATAAATAACAGTGCCATCATTCAGCGTCGTTGAGTTTGTCGCCACTGACGCAGCAGAACTAATCCTTTCCTCAATACTTGAAAATGTGACGCCAAGGCTATTAATGAGACTATCCGGTGAACCCGCATTTAAAAACAGTCCTCGGCCGTTGTAGGCGGCATGACGCAAATCATCAATAGTTGTTAAGGTATCTGCCTTTAGCTCGTATGGATCAGTCGCATTGCCAATCCCATCGTTTGGTAATGGCCATCCCGCTCCATTTAGCGGGTCATTGAATGGCACACTCTCATCGATAGGATTTTGTGTTAAGTTGCCATTAACACCGAAAGCAACGGTATAGGTCACCAAGTGCTGAGCTTTATTGCGATCCCCAGCACTTACCTTATTATTAAGAGTGGACAAATCTTCCTCAAAGTACTTCATTGCGACATCTGCCAATGAATCGCTGACATTATCCGCATAGGCGCCACCATCAAAAGCGGAATCACTAATACCACCATCTTCATTACCAACATTTGGCGAACTACCATTCCAGTAACCATCAGTCATCACAACAGCAAAATTTTGCTGGCACTCTCCACCATCAGATTCTGAAACAATGGGGCTAGAAGCCCCTGAAAAGATTCCACCGTTGCCGGCAAAATACTCTCCGACATTTTTTAATGAACCTCTTAAGGGGGTGGATCCACTGGAGTAGACCTGAGATATCTTTTTCAGCAAATCACTTTTATTGTTTCCGCTGGTCATATCAGAAATAATCGTATTTACGCCCATATTGTTATGCAGGGTACCCAAACCGACTCGAGCAGAAGAAGCGGAGACGATCCCCGAAATAGCTTTTTTAGCCACAAACTCTCGAGTTCTGTAATAGCTATACCAATTGGCAAAGTTCGATTGCATTGCAGCACTCATGCTGGATACCGGCACAAAATTACTGCTGGTGATGGTCAACACTCCCCCGGCATTGGAGTCTGAGCACTCTCCGATGGAGTATTTGCCATTATTATCACTATCATTCCAGGGCATATAGCCATAGGGGGCTCCTGATACCAACGCCGTCAAATCAGTAGTACCTGAGCTAGGATCATACGGATTAATCCGTGCTGCTGTAATTGATTGGTCGGCATAAGCATTGCCCAGATTATCCACTCCAGCCCATGGAATATAATTCACTGCCGGATTAAAGGCCAATGTGTTGTAGCCTGCACATAGCTCAAGATACTCAGCACCTGTACTCGGGGTGAAATTAAAGCCAAGATTCCTGCTAGAGCTTCCGTTTCTCAGGTTTGACCAAGCAAGCTGGGCTTCTTTGCTTCTCATTAACTCCCAATTCATACTTCCGGAGTCGTCAACTAGAAAGAAAATATTAGGTTGTACCGGTGTGCTCGTTAAAAAAAGAGGCGTACTGGCTATATCAACCGAAGCAGCCACACCATCATTAATTCCGCTCAACAAACAAACACAGAACAGTGCTGTTCCTAATATCGATTTTTTAAAAAATCTTTTCATCTTAAACTCCCGAGACATCCGGTCTCATATTCGGTTACCTGATATAACTCCGCAGAATTTCTGCTTAATGCTAATACTGTCTAACAAAAGTCGTCTGTAAAACCACCTCGGAATCATTGGTGCCACCAACGGCACGAGAGGTGATTCGGTAGAAATATTTTTGTGGTAACGGTGTGTTTGCACCTATTTCTGCACCAATTGGAATAAATAGCTGTTCAATAATGTATTGTGGGTTAGCACTTAAAGCACCGATATTTGTGGCCACATTGATGCCATTAGCGGCCCAATTACCGGCAAAAACATCAAAGGATCCTTCTGTCCACACTTTATTCGTGCCTGTCGTATCAGCAATGGGTGGTGTTGCTTTGGTATTTAACCAGCGCTCTCCCTCTCGCAATGCCGCTTCGGCGGCCTCAAAAGCGATGTGATTATCCCGGTAATTACCCGACATTTTCTCTTCAAGTATTGTTGTGCTTAACCCTTGTACACCCAATATGGTCATAATCAACAAAATAATCAGGCTGACAAATAATGCCGATCCGCGTTGTCGGGTAATATTGATCACCCTATTTTGAATTCGCATTCGCACCCCTCTTATATTTCATCATAAAGCCAATGCCCGGTTTCGCAGTTGAATTGTCGTCGTAAATACTTTGCGCATAAATCCACCGGTGTAAGCTGCCGCTCCAAAAGAGGAAAAAGTCGTGTCTGTATCCACAAAATCTCTTGCCTGAACTTTATCGGTAGTCCGCATTAAAATCCTTAGCCGAACAGCAACAACACGTTTCCAGAGAGAAGCCGACTGAACAGTATTAGCGGCTATATATCTCTCTGGCACACCATCATTAGTATCATCGACTCCATAAGCAACCTGAAGATTCTCAACCCCCTCAATCAACTCGAACGCAGCGGTATCGAGCGCATGATCCTTAACGTAGAGAGAAGGAACACCCGCGGGGTTATTACGAATAAAATAGCTGCTGGAGGTAAAGCTGAAAACATCGGCATCAGATTGATAAAGCTTGCTTAATACGTTTGCATTGTTGCTACCTTGCGAGTGGGTCACTGTCTGAATAGTGCCTCCAGTCGTTGGATTGTTGACTACCCTAAAGATATCAGCCGCCTCACAATCTGAGATCATTAAAATACTGTCTTGCGCAAAGCCACAGCTATTCGGCGCCTTTACCTGAATGTTGGCATTATTTGGTGCCAAATTACCCGTCAG
>JAIPFG010000154.1 GCA_021736745.1 Pseudomonadales bacterium | reverse complement strand
AGTAATGGCGCGCCATCACGGCTATGCATCAAGCCATCCACCCCTTTGGACAATTGCCCCGGTTCCGGCTTAACCAGCTTGATTCTATCCACCTCGGCAATTTCCTGGGCCCCAGCACCCAGGGGCCTAACAGAAATAGTACCGTCAACGCCAATATTGACGGACTGGGCAGGGGGTAATGAAATAGGCGCGCCATTGCCTATGACCGGCAAGCCACTGCCGGTACGCAGCAATCCACTTGTATCAATTTGCAAATCTCCCGCGCGGGTGTAGGCTTCAGACCCATCTGGCGCCTGTACCGCAATCCAGCCCTCCCCGTTAATCGCCACATCCAGGTCACGACCACTTTGCTGCAAAGTCCCTGGAGCCAGATCCGTTGCGGGCGTTTCCGTTAACGCATAAACCCGACTGGGGAAAGTCTCACCAAACACCGGCATTGCTTTTGCCTGGGCAAAATCGGCACGAAATCCCGTAGTCGAGACATTCGCCAGATTATTCGCATGAACGGCCGTGGCCAGCATATTTTGCGCGGCACCGGTCATCGCAACGTAGAGTGATTTATCCATTTAAACTCAATCCTCAGTGGTAAAGAATTATGGAACGTAATAACTAGCGAAGACTGATGATCGATTGCGTTACCGCAGATTCCGTCTCAATCGTTTTTGCATTAGCCTGGAAGTTGCGCTGAGCAACAATCAGAGCCACCAGTTCTTCAGACAACTCAACGTTAGAATCTTCCAGTGCGCCGGACTGAATCACCCCTAATGCCGCCGTTGCAGGCACTCCTACCTTTGGCGAGCCTGACTCAAAGGTTTCCGCCCACGCTGAGTTACCCTGAGGAGATAGTCCTTGCTCATTATTAAAGGCAGCGAGCGCCACTTTACCCAAACTACGCGACTGGCCGTTGGTATAACGAGCAAATAATGAACCATCTGAAGCAATATCAATCCCGGCTAAACGCCCTTGCGCAAAACCGTTTTGCGTCAGGTCATTGACTGAAAAAGAGCCCCCGAACTGAGTTGTGCCCGTCAAATTGATGACAAAGTTAGAACTTGTCAGCGGATCTGGAAACGGAAAGGAAGTTAATGCTGCATCTCCGACGGCGGAACCATTAGGGTTGCCACTCTCATTAACTGGCGTCCAGTTAGTCACGGCCGCTAATGGTTGGGTGGTACTCAACGTCCCGTCGTCATTAAACACGAGGGTGTATGACTGCAGTGTTGCCGGCGAGCCGGCCCCAACATCCTCATCATCAATTTTGACATGCATGGTCCAGGTGTTTAAAGCTGCCTCTTTTACAAAATATTGCGTCATCACGTGCGAGTTGCCTTGGCTATCAAATACACTGACGGAAGTCGAATTATTAAAGGTATCGGTATTTTGAGCATCGAAAGGAGTAGTGGCCGGAGGTAAAGCGGAGGCGTCCAGATTGAGCAAACTTTTGATTTCCGTGGTACGGATCGGTTCAAGGTTTCCGGTCTGAATCTGCAGGTTCGACAGATCACTATCCAAACCACCTGACCCGGTGGTCAAAAATCCCTGCAAATTAGCGCCACTATTGTTGACGATAAATCCATCACGATCCAGGCTAAACAGTCCAGACCGGGTATAACCCTTTTCGCCCTGTGCGCTGGTGATAAAAAACCCGGTACCGTTAATCGCCAAGTCCAATGCATTATTGGTAAAGGAAATATTTCCCTGGCTGAATTGCTGCGCCACATCCGCTAACAAAACCCCACTGCCGACAGAATTTCCACCCCCGCCCACCACGGAGGATGCATAAACATCAGCGAACTCTGCAACAGACCCTTTAAATCCGGTGGTGCTCGCATTCGCGATATTGTTACCTATTACATTGAGATCGGAGCTGGCGGCTCGTAAACCTGAGATTGCGGTATTAAATGCCATGATATTCTCCTATTGTTTAACCATTAGTTAATTTGCAAAATGTCATTCAGCGCCACAGAACCCAGCGCCCCTTCAAGATTAAGGATGACCCCACCCGACTGTCCCATCGTAACGCTGTCAACATTGGCGTTGACTCCCGTTGGAAGTTGCTCGGACTGATCACCATAGTCAGCGTTTGCGATCACTCGATAATAGCCGGAAGGCATCGCTAAACCGTTGGAACCAATACCATCCCAACTGAATTTAACGTTACCCTCACCATGGGCACCCAAGGGTAACTGTCGGACCAGCTCACCTGATTCGTTATAAATATCGAGCTTCAGATTCCCCGTACTGGCAGGCAACTCAACCACTCCGGTGAGCGCCATTCCGGAATTAAGGCGGCCAATATCGCCAGGGATTAATACGCTACGCCCAACCAAAGCAGTGGCCTGTAACGCCTGACTTGATAACATGCTGGAACTGAACTTTTCCATTGTCAGATTCAGTTTCTCCACCCCTTCAACCGTGCTGAACTGAGCGAGTTGTGACAGGAATTCACCGTTATCCTGTGGCGACAGAGGATTTTGGTTGTTCAGTTGTGCCACCAGTAATTTTAGAAAGTCTGACTCGCCGCCATCGCTTTTATCCGCTTGTGAACGCTGGTTCACCTGATCGATGATGGATTGCGTTGAAATACCGCTGGTCTCATTCATGGCTTAATCCTTCCACTGCAAAGGTACTGAGTTTTTGGTTTATCTATTGCGTTAATGGTTGTAACTAGCAGCACGGATATTCCCGTTCGCTGTCGCAGTTACTGCCCTAACGTTAATATCCGCTGCATCAATTGCTTAGCGGTGTTCATCATTTCAACATTGGTTTCGAATGAGCGGGAAGCGGAAATCATATCCGCCATTTCTTCCACCACATTAACGTTGGGGTAGAACACAAATCCCTCTTGATCCGCCATGGGGTGATCCGGTTGATATTGCCTGCGCAATGGCGCCTGACTTTCGACAATCCCTTCTACCTGAACACCACGTCCGGCCCCTCGGTTTTCACTAAAATCAAACTCATCAAACTGTGCTTTGATCACCGAAAAAACCGGATGTCTTGCCCGGTAGGTTTCGCCGATACTACTGCTAACGCTTTCAGCATTGGCGATATTGCTGGACACGGTATTCAACCTGATCGTTTGCGCAGCCATGCCGGATCCGGCTACATCAAAAATGTGTGATAGTGACATGCCCTATTCTCCTTTTATTGCCTTACGTAACCCTTGAAACTTCCCGTTAAGGAAGGTAAGACTCGACTGAAAGCGCAATGCATTTTTTGCATACTCGGCCTGCTCCATCTGCAAATCGACCGTATTACCATCCAGTGATGGTTGCAATGGAACACGGTACTGCAGCGACTCACCCGCCAGGGTATTGGCCGATGTCGAAATATGCCGGCTATTGGTTGCCGAGAGGCGCACTCTTTGTTTCATTTGGCTGCTGAGTATCTCGCCAAAATTCACATCTCGTGCCTTAAATCCCGGCGTATCCGCATTGACAATATTGTTCGCCAAAATTTCAGCTCGTCGGCTGTGGATAGCCAGCGCTTGATCATGGATTCCCAAGGCTGCTTCAAAATTAATCGGCATGGTGATTTCTCTTTTTCATTCTGTGTAATCTGTCATTGTTATGTCATGACCGAAAATCGGTTTTCATCAAGGGTACTAGCAGAAAGCGTGCCAATTAATATTTTCTTTTTATTTCAATATGTTATTGACTTTTTCATAAAAGAAATCTGATAGAGCGGCAAGTAAATTCCGCTTTTTGGCCGGTTTTGGTTACCGCATGGCTCAATTAATACGTACCGAAAAGCAGTGGCACTCCCGGTCTCCCCTATCATCCGAATGGGCATACTTGGCTGTACATAGAGCATCTCCGTCGATATTTAATCGGCACAGATATTGCTTTAACTCTATCAACGCCATGATTGACAGAGAAAGCGCCAATTTACTGCCGCTTTTTATAGAATGTTCAAAAGGGGCATAAACGGAAAATTGATGATTTACAAAACCGATGCACTCATACAGAACAAATAGCCGTCACACTTTTCTCATCCTGGCCTTGCTTACACTGCTCGTGCTACCCAATTTCAGTGGGGCAGCCACCAGCTCAAGGCAAATCAAACAAAGCGTTGAGCGCGAAGTCGCCCGGCAACTAAAAGTACAAAACATCGTCCAGCAAAAAGGCCAGCGCGTAAGCTACAAGGTAGCGCGTGTCGATCCCAGGTTACGTCTTTCCGATTGCGAGGCCCCTCTTTCCGTTGATCTGGGCACAGCCAAACTATTGGGAAGGGTTACGGCGAAAGTAGAATGTCACGGCGCAACACCTTGGTCGATCTATGTCCCGTTAACAGTCCAGGTCTTCAAGAAGATCGTTACCCTGCGCGCTCCGGCTACCACAGGAAAACTGCTGCAAGCTCAGGATCTTCAATTAAGTGAACGGGAAGTCTCGAGTCTAACCCAAGGTTATTTCACGCAAATTAATCAAGTATCCAATAAACGACTTAAACGCTCAGTGACAATGAACGGCGTCATTACCCCACGAATGATCGAAGAACCCAAGGTAGTCAAAAAAGGGGATGAAGTGATGATTATCGCTACTAAAGGTTCGCTGTCCGTGAGCAGCCCGGGGATTGCGCTTACCGACGGCCGTATTGGCCAGCAAATCAACGTTGAAAACCGAGCGTCGAAGAGAGTAGTGAGAGCTAGGGTGAAGAAAAAAGGTGTGGTTGAAGTGGTTATTTAGACGCTAGGCAATTGATCTTAATCACCCCAGACGAAAATTGAATTTAATTAAAGAGGCAAATTGATAATATACGACCAAGTTATCCTGAAAACTGCTAAAGTTACTCTGCAAACGGTCGATAGCATTCATACTAGGGAAATCTAGAGAAAAGATATGGTTAACGACATTAACGGGCTTACACCAACAGTTACAAACGGCACGGGTAAAAAACCAAGCCGAGTGGATTCCGTTGGTGCTGAAAATCAACCAGCGCTCGAAACAACAAGCGATGCCACGGGTGATAACTTCGCTCTTAGCTCACAGGCACAGTTGTTAAGCAAACTGGAAGCACAAATCAGCCGTTTGCCTGAAGTTGACCAGGATCGTGTGGATGCCATTCGTGACGCACTCAACCGTGGCCAGTTTGATATTGATAGCTTCAGTCTCGCTCAGGATATTATCAATTTTGAGTTTAAGTAGTGGTTGCTCAGCATTTTGCTGATGCCATTGCCTATCACAACAGACTGGAGATAACCCATGACTCATCAAGAACTTTTTTCCTCTTCGATGCAGGAAGCATCGGATATGCTTGATCAACTAATCCAAGTATTGCAGGAAGAGCGCGATAGTTTGGCACAGAATAACACTGCGCTAACACAAACCATTCTCGAAAGAAAAACGCAACTCCTCGCCAACTTGGAAAAAAACGCTCAACAGCGTAACCAACTGCTGCAATCTGAAGGTTTTCCAGCAGATGAAAAAGGCGCACAGGCTTTTTTTAAATCCCTGACCCAGAACGCGGCGCAAACCTGTGCAGATAAATGGCGTAACCTGGAACAAAAGCTGGAAAACTGTAAAGTTGAAAATCTGATCAACGGCAAAATCATCCATCGCTCTCGCCAACAGGTTGACGTACTGCTCAATCTGATCCAGGGTAATAAAAACAGTGGCAGAATTTACACACAGAGCGGACAGGCAAAATCAGTTAACGCGCAGCAACCCCTGGCCAAAGTATGACCTATCGACCTTGACACTGGCTTATTGTCTGCCTTATTAACGGGCCAACACTGGCAAAATTTAGCCACCATACTAAACTATAAATAAAATCAATTAGTTGCAGGTATATTATGGTCATAGAATCTGGAATGACTGATAACAACGATCAAGATGTTATCGGCGTTCGCACGATTTCAGATAAACATCAGATTTTCAGCATTCTCAGCGCAGTACAAAAAGCCAGAACGCCAATCACCATCAAATTCGAAAACAAGGAACGTTACTACACCAGCTTAATTCTCAGAACCGAGCTGGACGAAGGCTATATGATCATCGACGAAATCGCACCCGAAGAAGGTCATTTACTCGCTATGCAAAAACTCCCCTTTTCCATTAGGGGCAGCCACGGAGGCGTCAGCCTATTTTTTCGACCAAATATTATATCGGGCTCCGGCATACAGTCAGACATCGCCTTTTATAAGGTTAAACTTCCTGATGAAATGATCTATCAACAACGCCGTAGCGCCTTTAGAGCGCCAGTGGCGCGCGCACTACAAATCAAGGCAACCGTCCACTCCCAACAGCGCAATCAGACATTGGTCGGAAGGCTCTATGATTTATCCATTAGCGGTTGCCGGATCAATTTTGAGGGTGAAATCACCCCGCCCATGCAACGCGGAGATGAATTTGATGAATGCCACTTTTCACTCAACGATTTTGCTCTAAAGGCCCCCGTCACTTTAAAGCACGCCAGCTATGTCAAAGACTGGGGAGAAACCACCTGCGGTTTTAAATTTGAAGGGCTCGACAAAGCCTCACAAAAACCGATTGACCGATTTGTTTATTTCCTGCAGCGAGAAGCACGCCGACTGGAAACCAAATAGCAAAATCCAATCAGCAACCCTCACCCGCTAAAATGAGAAGCGTTAATCCACATATGCACTGCAATGCTGCCGGTATAGCCCAATGCAATTGCGGGCGTCCATTTGAGATGACTTAAAAAAGTATAATTCCCTCGCGCCTGCCCCATTAGCGCCACTCCCGCAGCAGAGCCAATGGAGAGCAAGCTACCCCCGACACCGGCTGTCATTGTCACCAGCAGCCACTGCCCGTTAGACATTTCCGGCTGCATCGTCAATACCGCAAACATCACTGGAATATTGTCAACAATCGCCGACAACAACCCGACCAATATGTTCGCTTGAGTGGCGCCCCACTGAAGATACATCACTTCTGATATCATCGACAAATAACCGATATAACCAAGACCACCGACACAGAGTACCACGCCGCAGAAAAACAAAAGCGTATCCCACTCGGCAGAAGCGACTTCGCTGAAAACGTCAAATGGCGCAGACTCTCCCAAGCGTTCCAACGCTAGTTTATCGCCATTCGCCTGCGCTATTTCTTTTTTCTTGGCTAAAGACCTGGGCAAGGTTATGCGTAGAAAAAAGCCAAAAAACTGAAGATAAGCAAGGCCGGTTAACATGCCAATTACCGGCGGTAAATTTAACGCGGAATGGAACATCACTGCCGTGGCTATGGTCGCAAGAAATAACAATACAATTCGCTTCGCGCCACGCTTTGTCGCAATAATGTCGGCACAAGGTTGCGGTTGTTCATTGGGAATGAAAAAGTGCATGATCACAGCCGGGATTAAAAAATTAACCAAGGACGGGACAAACAAAGCGAAGAAGTCTTGAAAGGCGATGACTCCTTTTTGCCAAACCATCAGCGTCGTAATATCTCCAAATGGGCTAAAGGCACCACCCGCGTTTGCACCAACCACGATATTAATACAAGCCAGACTCACAAACTTCCGATTATCACCGCCCACGGCCAACAC
>JAIPFG010000153.1 GCA_021736745.1 Pseudomonadales bacterium | reverse complement strand
GTCGGCTTTAAGCCAGTGACGCCGCACAATGCAGCTGGTTGGCGAATAGAACCGCCGGTATCGGTGGCGGGTGCGCCGGAGGCTAGCCGAGCGGCAATCGCCGCGGCTGAACCGCCGGAGGAGCCGCCAGGGACGCAGTCGATATTCCAGGGGTTTTTAACCGGACCATAGAAGCTGGTTTCATTAGACGAGCCCATGGCGAATTCGTCCATGTTGGTTTTGCCTAAACAGACGGCACCGGCGTCCTTGAATTTGGTCACAACTGTGGCGTCATAGGGGGCGATAAAGTTATCCAAAATCTTTGAGGCGCAGGTCGTTTTAACCCCTTGGGTCAGGAAAATATCTTTATGGGCAATGGGTATCCCGGTAAAAGCGCTTGCTTGACCTTTTGCTCTCATTTGGTCAGCGTCGAGTGCGGCGCTCATGGCCTGCTCTTCGGTGATGCTGATAAAAGCATTGTATTGCTCATCCAGCCGATGAATACGCCGTAAAAAATCTTGAGTGAGCTCAACACTGGAGTACTCACCCTTGGCTAATTCCTGGCTGAGTTCGGCAATGGTTTTATTGTGCATTGGGTTTATATCCTAAAAATCAAAGTCTCTGAGTCTGGCTGGAGCCGGACAATTGGAGGTTAAATATCCTTTACAATTGTCTTCTTGGGCCAACTACTCAATCACCTTAGGCACCAGATACAATCCATTTTCAGTTGCGGGGGCAATTTGTTGAAAATGGTCGCGTTGATTCTCTTCCGTGACCTGATCGGGGCGCAGTCGTTGGATAGCGTCCGTCGGGTGCGCCATGGGTTCAATCTCGTCGGTATTGATGGTCTGCATCTGATCTACCAAGGCGAGAATGTTGGCGAGGTCCTGCGTGTAACCCTCGATATCATTTTCATCAATAGCGATTCGTGCCAAGTGGGCGGCATTTTGTACATCAGTTCGTTGGATTGTCATCCTTTATCTCACATTTGTTCTATACTACTCAATTGATTCAATGTTTGTATCGGTGTTTCACTCAAACTTTTTTGCCGGGTGAGTGATACTCTGACAAACGGATTTTAAAGGCCAGCGTGCTGGCCGAGAAAAAGAAGCAGAACTTACCACATTTCTGCCTTGCTCTAAATCCCTAGCGTTGATACATTTGCGGATTTAGCGTAATAAGGCCAAATTCAAGGCGATTATACATGTCGATTTTTAAAAAAATACGAGGGCTATTCTCAACGGATCTGTCGATTGATTTGGGAACAGCTAATACCCTGATCTATGTGCGGGAAAAGGGGATTGTTCTGAATGAACCTTCAGTTGTGGCAATTCGCACGGTGGGGAATCAAAAAACTGTCACTGCGGTGGGTACCGATGCAAAGAGAATGTTAGGTAAAACGCCCGGTAATATCACGGCCATTCGACCCTTAAAAGACGGCGTTATTGCCGACTTTCTGGTTACGGAAAAAATGCTACAGCATTTTATTAATCGGGCGCATGAGCATAACTTTATCAAACCCAGCCCACGTGTTCTGGTCTGTGTGCCTTGTCAGTCTACTCAAGTGGAGCGTCGAGCCATTAAAGAGTCGGCATTAGGGGCTGGGGCGCGGGAAGTGTATTTGATTGATGAGCCGATGGCCGCAGCAATTGGTGCTGGCCTGCCGGTCGATGAGGCGTCGGGCTCGATGGTAATAGATATCGGCGGAGGCACTACCGAAATCGCAATTATTTCCTTGAGCGGTATTGTTTATGCGGAATCGGTTCGTGTCGGAGGTGATCGTTTTGATGAAGCGATTGTGACCTATGTGCGGCGTAATTATGGCAGTCTGATCGGTGACGCGACCGCCGAACGTATTAAACAGGAAATCGGCTCGGCGTATCCCAGCGATGAATTACGTGAAATTGATGTGCGTGGACGCAATCTGGCGGAAGGTATTCCGCGAAGCTTTACTCTCAATAGTAATGAGGTGTTAGAGGCTTTGCAGGAACCTTTGTCGGCTATCGTTCAGGCGGTGAAAAGTGCGTTGGAGCAATCGCCACCCGAGTTGGCGTCCGATATTGCGGAAACCGGATTGGTGCTCACCGGCGGCGGGGCTTTATTGAGAGACATTGACCGTCTGCTGAGTGAGGAAACAGGTCTGCCGGTCTTAGTGGCGGATGATCCCTTGACCTGTGTTGCAAGAGGTGGTGGTAAGGCGTTGGAATGGATTGATCTTGGCGTCGACCTGACATCTCGGGATTAACCAAAAATGATCAAGGGTCTAACGAGTTAGACCGAAAAAAACCGCATCTTAGCAGATTGCGGTTTTTTTATTTCTTGAGGCATTGTGTTGCCAAGTCGTTTCCCGAATAATAGGCGCCGTTGATGATTAACATTAAAAATAACAAGGGGTTAGACAATTAAGCCGTTATTTTCAAAAGATACGGACATTGGTCTACGTTTGTTAGTATTTTCCGTCGCCTCCCTTCTGCTGCTCTTTGCCGATTATCGGTTTCGGCAAATGGATGCGGTGCGGTCAATAATGAGCACCGCGCTGGCACCCATTCAAATTGTGGTGGATGTGCCTTCTCAGCTCTGGCGTTGGGCCAACCGGATGAGTACTGATTACGAACAGTTGCACGCAGAAAACCGGGAACTCAAATCTCAAGCGCTGATATTGCAGCGAGAATTACAAAAAATGGAAGCGTTGGCGGCAGAAAATGTGCGGCTGCGTGAACTGCTGCATGGTGCGGCACAGGTCGATGAAACGGTAATAGTGGCAGAAGTAATTGGCATCGACCCGGACCCTTTTACGCATGAACTGATTATTAATAAAGGGTATCGACAAGGGGTTGTGGTGGGGCAGCCGTTATTGGATGCGAAGGGTGTCATGGGACAGGTCACGAAAGTGAATCGCTATAATAGCCGAGTGTTGCTCATTAGTGATGCGCGTCACGCGATACCGGTACAGGTCAATCGTAATGGCGTTCGTGCCATTGCCGCAGGTAAGGGCTCTTTTGAAGAGTTGGAATTGTTGCATTTACCGGATACAGCGGATATTCAGCCGGGAGACTTGTTGATCAGTTCTGGCTTGGGGGGCCGTTTCCCCTTTGGTTATCCGGTGGCGGTGGTGGATAAGGTGAAGCATGATCCTGGGCAGCCTTTTGCCGCAGTGACAGCTAAACCCAGCGCAAGACTGGCCAGGAGCCGGCAGGTGATTCTGGTGTCAAAACCGCGAACGGCTGAGTCTGAGACTCCTCCGCAGCAGGGGAAGAACTAATGGCACAGCGATCCGGTACGGGCGTTATTCTCGTTTCCTTCATAGTGGCGTTAATTCTCAGTACCTTACCTTTACCGGAAAATATTCAAAGTTGGCGTCCCGAATGGATACTGTTGGTACTTTTTTATTGGCTTGTGGCATTGCCGGAGAGAATCGGGATCGGTACAGCTTGGTGCCTGGGGATAGTTCTCGATGTGTTAGAAGGTAGCCTGCTTGGGCTGAATGCCTTAGCGTTGACGGTAGTAGCCTACATCGCTTTACTTTTTTATCAGAGAGTGCGCATGTTTAGCTGGTTACAGCAGGCTCTGTTCGTGTTTGCTCTGGTTGGTCTCAATCAAATACTCTGCCACTGGGTTAAGGGTATATTGGGCTCTTCGGTACAAACCTGGACGTTTTTAATTCCGGCCTTTGTAAGTGCGCTGTTGTGGCCGTGGGTCTTTGTCTTGTTGCGCGGCTTAAGGCGCAATTTTAATGTTAATTAAAAAGACGCTATGTCGTGGAGTCTTCGTTTTTGAATAGCCCTGCGATTTATCTGGCGTCGGCCTCGCCACGTCGACGAGAATTGCTCGCTCAGATCGGTGTCACTTTTGAAACACTGCAGGTTGAGGTGGATGAGGTGCCCAATCCGGCTGAAGCGGCCCGTGATTATGTGGCGCGGTTAGCGATGGCAAAGGCGCAGGCCGGTTGGTGTCAATCGGCATTGGCATTAAAGTTACCTGTGATGGGTGCGGACACCACGGTCGTGTGTGAGGGACGGATACTGGGTAAACCGCTAGATCAGGCCGATGCGTTGGCCATGTTGCGAGATTTATCCGGTCAAACCCACCAGGTTTGGTCGGCAGTGGCAATTGTACAAGGGGAGCGGCAGTTAGGCAGCACCGTTTGCACTCAGGTGCGTTTTCGCGAGTTAACCGAGAAAGAATGTACTGCCTATTGGGAAACGGGAGAACCGATTGATAAGGCAGGTGCCTATGCTATTCAAGGATATGCGAGTGTCTTTGTAGCCCACATTGAAGGCAGTTACTCCAATGTTGTTGGGTTGCCGCTTATGGAGACAGCGCAATTATTAACCCAATTTAATGTCCCAATCTGGAAGGGCAGGGTAGTCTGAGCTAGGCTCATAAGAAGTATGCGGTAAAATTGAGAGTTGGTTTGTTGCGCGCTTAGCAACCTTCCGGCCGCCGTCAACTGAATAAAAAGGATAGCGTTTTGAGCGAAGAAATTCTGATCAATATCTCCCCGATGGAAACCCGCGTGGGCGTGCTGGAAAATGGCATGTTACAGGAGGTCTATATTGAGCGCTCGAGCAAGCGTGGCTTGGTCGGTAATATTTATAAGGGTAAGGTGTTGAGAGTCCTCCCCGGTATGCAGGCCGCCTTTGTCGATGTTGGATTAGAACGCTCGGCTTTTATCCATACAGCAGATATTGTCACTCTTAATGATGAGGGAATTGAAGAGCGGGAAAAGAACACGGCTGATATTTGTGAGGCGCTCAAGGAGGGGGAGTCTATCATTGTTCAGGTGACCAAAGATCCGATTGGAACAAAAGGTGCGCGCTTGACGACCCACTTATCTTTGCCGTCGCGCTATCTGGTATATATGCCGCGCACACAACACATAGGTATCTCTCAGCGGATTGAAGATGACCAGGAGCGGCAACGTTTAACGACTTTGGTAAAGGAGTGTATTGCCGCCGAAGGGCTTGAGGGCAATGCCGGCTTTATTATCAGAACGGTCGCTGAGGGCGTCGGTAAAGAAGAAATTGCTGCGGATATTCGTTTCTTAAAGCGATTATGGGTTTCGGTTCAGGCCGCCATTAAAAATGCCAAAGCGCCCTGTAATATTTATGAGGAACTGCCGCTCTTTCTGCGCTCAATGAGAGATTTCATCCGTCCCGGACTGGAAAAAGTACGGGTGGATTCGCAGGAATCTTTCCTCAAAATTCAATCTTTTGTGGATTCATATGTGCCTGAATTGGATGGCCGGGTTGAGCTGTATCAAGGCGAGCGGCCCATTTTTGACCTCTATAATGTAGAGGATGAAGTGCAGAAGGCGTTGGGGCGTAAAGTCTCCTTGAAGTCCGGGGGCTATCTGATTTTCGACCAAACCGAAGCGATGACTACGATTGATATCAATACTGGCGCGTTCGTGGGACATAGGAATTTGGAGGAAACGATTTTTAAAACCAATCTGGAGGCCGCTACTGCGATTGGTCGACAGTTAAGGTTGAGGAATATCGGCGGTATTATCATTATCGACTTCATTGATATGCTCGATGTTGAGCATCAGCGCCAAGTTATGCGCATGTTGGAAAAAGTATTGGAAAGGGACCATGCAAAAACCAATATTATCGGCATGTCTGATCTTGGTTTAGTGGAAATGACACGTAAACGTACTCGAGAAAGCTTACAGCAGGTGGTCTGTGAGCCTTGCCCGGAATGTGATGGCCGCGGCTCTGTGAAGACGGCGGAAACGGTCTGCTACGAAGTGTTACGTGAGATATTAAGACAGGCGCGGGCATACAGTTCAAGTTCACAAAGTTTTTTAGTATTAGCTTCACAAGCGGTGGCGGAACGCTTACTGGATGAGGATTCCTCCAGTCTGGCGGATTTGGAGTCATTTATTAACAGAAGCGTTACCATTCAGATGGAACCTATGTACGCTCAGGAGGAGTTTGACGTGGTATTCCGTTAACACGGCCGCTCCGCTCAGGACTCAACATTTTGTCCAGGGCATTACTTCAGGATTTCCGACTGATGAAGAACCCAGTTTATTGGTTTTCACCCTCTGTTCAGAATGGGTTAAGGTATACTCGCGCATAGTAATGGCCTAAGGCTTTAGAGAAACATAACACTGTGAATTCGATACTCAAATATATCGTTCATAAAATTTGGTTAATTGCTGTATTGGCTCTGGTAATGGTAGCGGTATATGTCAGTCTGGGGCGCGTGATGCTACCTCGGTTGCACCAGTATCAAGAACCGCTTCAGTCCTATTTATCCCAAAAACTGGGAAGTCCTGTCCATTTCGAGCAATTACAGGGTGACTGGCAAGGCTTTCAGCCAGTGTTGTCTCTGCATCATTTTTCATTGCAAACATCCTCACATAAAGAAGCATTAACACTGCGCGATCTGATTATCCGTTTGGATGTGTTTCAATCGATGTTGCAGTGGCGGCCCGTATTTAGCGTTATCAAGCTTGAGGGCATTGAGTTGCGATTACGCCGGAATCAAGAGGGTAAATGGCAGCTGGAGGATAGTCCCTCGCCATCTGAGACTGGGAATCAAGCTTCGTCCTTAGTCGCTTTGTTATTGGCGCAGGGTAAAATTGAAATCAGAGATTCGCGGCTTATCCTACTATTTGACGGAGACCAGCAAAAGCAACTGAATGTTGGTGAGTGGCAGTTGCATTGTGCTCTGGACGTCTGTTCCAGCGAAGGGCAGTTTATGCTGGATGGAGATGAAGCTAAGCAACTTTCCTTTGTGTTGAATATGGCTAACCAACCAGGGGAAAAGAATTTTCAGTTGGAAGCTTATGCGCAGTGGGACCCCCTCCCGCTTGATGCCTGGCTGCCGGTTACTGGCGTGAACTTACCAGTAAAGCTCAAAATGGATGCTTTTCAGTTGGGAGGGGAAATCTGGTTCAATATCGAAAATGGTCGTTTAGTGGATGTTCGTGGCGGTATTAGTGCCCCTAAGTTATCTCTAGCACCGGCTGAACAAAACTTAGCGCCAATTGAAGCATTGCATACGCGCTTTTTCTGGTACAAAGATGAAGCCGATGATCAAAAGGGCTGGCGACTTGTACTCAAAGATTTTGGTTTTAAATGGCAAGAGGAGATTTTTGCGTCGGAGCAACAGGATTGGTCTTTTGTGCAGGAGGCTGACCAACAATCCTTAACTTTGGTCGCCGATGCCGTCGAGTTACAGTTTTTCTCTCACATGCTGTTGTCCTTTGATCCGCTGCCGGATTCCATCAGGAACTTGTTGGTCCGACTTCGACCGCATGGGCGCCTTACTAATGCGCATTTGCAATATCGTTTAACCGACGAGAAGGGTATCGATGACCTTCCCTTATTTTCGTTGGAGGCCAATCTCGATGAGGTGGGTGTCTCGGCCTGGAAAAGTGCACCGGCGGTTGATGGGGTTAACGGCTATTTGAAAGTGACGCCCAGCGGCGGGATGGTCGATTTTTCATCAACCGATTTCTCAATCTTTTTCCCGAAACTCTACTCCGACCGCTGGCACTATGAACAGCCCTCCGGAGCGGTGCATTGGAAAAATGAGGGGCGGTCGTTTTGGCTTA
>JAIPFG010000152.1 GCA_021736745.1 Pseudomonadales bacterium | reverse complement strand
ATTTCTATCGGAAGACGCCATCGACTCGATGTTGCTGAAGCTGGATCCCACTGGCTCGATCAAAAGCAAACAGGATACTGTACAAGAGGAATCACTGCTGGACGAGGTACTTAGCCAACAGATAGGTATTGATGATATTGAATACGGCCTCATTACTGAAGCCATTAGACGTGCCAATGGCAACCTTTCCGAAGCAGCGCGTATGCTCGGCGTTAAAAGAGCCTATGTCTCCTACCGAATCAAAAACCGCCATCAGGGTCATACCCATGAATAGACATCATTTTTCCTCGACTCATCTTTGATCACCCCTAAGATTAAGAGGTTACGATGCGAAGAATAAAATCGCTCTCTTCGACACCACCTTTCTTGCCAGCCCTGGAAGCCAAGAAAGATAAGATAAAGCACCTCTCAGTTACTGGATATTACTTTGCTGCCCATTAAACGCTTAAGTGACCGACTAGAAAAACTCATTGAGGGGCGCCTATGGTTGAAAGTGCTGATTGCTCTTGGACTAGGTATTTGCTTTGGCCTCCTACTGGGTCCCGACCTTAATTTTTTTACCCCAAGCACAGTTAAAATACTGACTTCCTGGTTAGCTCTACCTGGCCAGGTATTCCTGGTCCTGATTCAAATGATTGTGGTGCCGCTAGTCGTCGCCTCCATCGTTCGTGGGCTGGCCGCGAATAACAACCCCCAGGCGCTAAAAAAAATCGGGCTTATTGCATTGATCTTTGTCTTAAGCACAACCATCGCTGCGGCCACTATTGGCATTAGCCTCGGTCAATTGATTAAGCCTGGAAGCCACTTGCAGCTCGGAACGTTGATCGAAACCATTCCCGTACCAACACAGCATGCACCGGCAAGCAGTTTCCCTGCACTCGATCAGCTCCCGGAGAAAATGTTGTCCCTGTTGCCAACCAACCCTCTGGCCTCAATGGTCTCGGGAGAAATGTTACAGGTTATCCTGTTCGCGGCAGTTTTAGGATTCGCCCTGCTGTCCATTCCTGCCAAACAAGCCCAGCCGTTGTTTGATTTACTCGCTGCTTTGCAGGAAGTCAGTATCCGCGTTGTATCTTGGGCTATGCATTTGGCACCACTGGCCGTATTTGGCTTAATCACCAAGTTAGTAGCCAATCTCGGGGTTAATATCTTAACCGGAATGCTGATGTATGTCCTCACCGTGGTTATTGGTCTGTTTATGCTCGTTATGCTTTACACCTTACTAATACTAACAACTCGCCGTTTTCCGCTGAGGGTGTTTTTTGGCAAACTTCGGGAGTTGTTACTCCTAGCATTTTCTACCAGCAGTTCTGCCGCAGTGATGCCACTCACCATCCGAGTCACCGAGAATGAGCTCGGTATCCGCCCTGGAATTGCACAATTTTTGGTACCACTCGGAGCCACCGTCAATATGGCAGGAACCGCTCTCTACCAAGGAGTTGCCACCGTATTCCTGGCCCAGGTTTTCAACGTCGATCTAACCTCCACCAACTACGCATTCATTGTCACGATGGCCGTCGCCGCATCGGTAGGTTCCCCGGCAACACCGGGAGCAGGGATTGTCATTCTCAGTATGGTACTGGAAGGTGTCGGAATTCCTGCAGCGGGTGTAGCCTTACTGTTAGGTGTCGACCGTATTCTCGATATGTGCAGAACTGCCGTTAATGTATTAGGTGATGTTGTGGCCTGTACGCTGGCAGAACATTTCTTGATGCCGGAAAACCATCCAGTACAACAGGAGATAAATTGATATGGCCACTTTAAAATTTTTGGGTGCCGCTCAGGAAGTTACCGGATCGTGCTACTTGCTGGAGTCCCCGGCTCTGGGCCGGATTATTCTTGACTGCGGTATGCATCAGGGAGGAGACGCGGTCGAGCGGATTAACAAAGAACAATTCGAATTTGACCCGGCACAGATAGACGCCGTGATACTTTCTCATGCTCACCTTGACCATTCAGGCTTATTACCCAAACTTGTCCATGAGGGGTTCCTGGGGCCTATTTATTGTACTGAAGCCACTGCCGATCTACTGGATATCATGCTGAAGGATTCCGTTGGCCTCTACCAACGCGATCTTGATCGACATAACCTTCGCCGCGCACGCAAAGGACTGAAGGCGCTTAAACCCGAATATCTCAAGAAGGATGTATTTAAAGTATTGACACTCTGTCAACCTCAGCCCTATAAAACACCCTTTAACATTGCTGACCAAGCCACACTTTGCTTTCATGATGCAGGCCATATTCTTGGCTCTGCCATTGTTGAAATTAAACTTGAGGAAAAAAAACAAATAAAAACTCTCGTTTTTTCAGGCGATTTGGGCAAGCAGAATGCTGTTTTAATGAACGACCCAGATACCCTCTCAAAAGCTGACGTTCTGTTAATGGAAAGCACCTATGGCAATCGCGACCACCGGCCTATGGATGAAACCCTCGATGAGTTTCGCGGGATACTAAGGGACACCTGGGATCGCGGCGGCAACATTATTATTCCGGCCTTTGCCGTTGGCCGCACTCAGGAGCTTCTGTTTCATTTAGGGTGTTTCCATAATGAAGGCGAGCTCGATAACTGGGAAGTGATTCTGGACAGCCCAATGGCAATTGCCGTGACCAGAGTGTATGACCGCTGGCTAAAAACCCTGGACTGCCAGGGGATCAAAAAACTGAATTCCGGTGCTGAGTCTTTGCTACGCAATTTCCTGCCGAGATTGCATTTGTCCATCACACCGCAGGATTCGATGTCGATCAATAACATTAAGAAGGGCGCTATCATTATTGCTGGCAGTGGTATGTGTACCGGAGGCCGAATTCGTCATCACTTTAAACATCGCATCTGGAATAAGCGTAATACGCTGATGTTTGTTGGCTTTCAGGCACGAGGGACATTGGGGCGCATACTGGTGGACGGTGTCAAGCATATCAAACTGTATGGTGACGAGTTTGTGGTGAAAGCGCAAATAGAAACCTTGGGGGGGTTTTCCGCACACGCTGGTCAAAGCGAGCTCATTGACTGGCTTTCTCATTTTAACGGTAGCCAACGAACCCTGCTGGTTCACGGGGAACCTGAAGCACAGGATGCACTTTCTCACAAACTATGGCGAGAGAAAGGGATTCCTACTGAGATTCCTGCACAAGGGCAGAGTATCTGTTTTTAAATAGAAAGCAGGATTAGGGTTATTAACCTAAAAATTTAAACTTGCAAAAAGCAAACTTCTGTATGAAAAGGTAGACTGGTATTCATTTCATTGATTAAGGCGGAGCGCCTATGAAATTCGGCATCAGATTTATTGATTACCTTGGCTCCATCAAAGAACGCGTGGCACTGACAGTACTCGCCGAGCAGGCCGGCTTCGAATACGTCTGGTATCCGCATGACACCTTTATGCATAACACCTGGGTACTGACAAGCGCTGCGGCCGTCAGCACCTCCCGTATTAAAATTGGCAGTGTAGGCACCAATCCCTTTACCACTAACCCGGCAGAAATTGCTACCTACATTGCCTCACTTGATGAGCTATCCGAGGGCCGAGCGGTACTTGGCCTTGGTCTTCATACCCATAAAATGGTGGAGTGGACGGGAATTGACGCCAGCAACGCTATCAATGCCACACGCGAGGCAACGGAAATCATCCGGGCACTATTACGTGGTGAAGTCGTTAATTATCAGGGAACTCAGTTCCATTGGACGGACCAGTGTTATCTGCGATTTAAACCGGTTCGCACCGAAATTCCTATCTATATTTGCTCCTTCGGACCGGAATATCTTGCCTTAAGTGGTGAGATCGGTGATGGCAGTCTGCCCATGATTACCCCTCCGGAATCGGCATCCTATATGGTTCCGGCCATTACGAAGGGTGCTATCGCCATTAACCGTGACCCCAACGAAGTAGATATTTCCGGTTGTGCCTGGTTGTCACTCTCAGCGAACCCGGCTGCACCTACCGATACACTTCGCAAAATGATTTCCTATTTCGGCTGGGGACTGGAGGAATCGGCCCTGGAGACAGTGGGGCTCTCGGCCCAAGATTTTGCACCGATAAAAGCACTCATCGATGCGGGTGACTACCAACAAGCGCAAGACAGCGTGACTGACGAGATGTGCCGACTCGCCCTGGCAGGCACACCCAAACAGGTTATTACACAGATAGAACGATTGGCTGATTTAGGTATCACTCAGGTTAATCTGGGCGGCCCAATCGGGCCAGACCCGAAGGAAGCGATAAGGCTGATGGGGGAACAGGTAATTCCATACTTTCAATCTTAGGTATTATTGATCTTTCTGATTAAAATAATGCCATCTGACCGATAGTCTCAATATGAATTCTAAAAACCGCGAGTCTTGGTCTTCACGCACAACTTTTTTACTGGCCATTACCGGCGCCTCTGTCGGTCTGGGCAATCTTTGGCGTTTCCCCTATATTGCTGGCGAAAATGGCGGCGGCGCTTTTGTCTTGCTCTACTTGGCCTTCATTCTAGTGATTGGCATTCCGCTTGTGATGGCTGAATTAGCCATCGGCAAAAGAGGTAGTCTCAATCCGGTTTCTACTTTAAGGTTAATTTGTGCAGAGGAATCCAAACCCGCCTTTTGGCAAGTGATTGGCTGGTTTAGTATTTTGGCACCTTTGCTCGCCACCACCTTTTATTCCGTAATAGCTGGCTGGTCTCTCTTCTACCTGTTCAAGGCCCTGAGTAATACCTTTATTGGTATGAACGGAGTTGAAGCGAACCAATTATTTCAGGGTCTTCTCGCCACACCCGAAACCTTAGTTGTTCTGCATACCTTGTATTTGGCAGGCGTCATTTTGGTTGTTGGCAAAGGCATTCGTTTGGGCATTGAGCTGGTTACGAAAATTATGATGCCCATCCTCTTCAGCCTGCTCGTCTTTCTCGCCATCTATGCCAATAGTGTCGGGGACGCCTACGCCAGTTTACGCTTTCTTTTTTACCCTGATTTTTCCTTGTTATCAGGGGAGAGTGTGCTGATGGCCTTGGGACAGGCGTTATTTTCAATCTCCGTCGGGACCGGTGCCCTACTTACCTATGGCTCCTATTTATCTGAGACAATTTCCATTCCCAAGGCTGCCTGGACCATTGGTCTCGTCGACACCTCAACCGCATTACTGGCCGGGCTGGCTATCTTTCCTATACTTTTCGCCGCGTCAATAGAACCTGCGGAAGGGCCTGGACTCATGTTTGTCGCCCTGCCCATTGCCTTAGGCAACATGCCTGGCGGCTCATTCCTGAGTATTCTCTTTTTTTTATTGGTGTTTTTGGCGGCATTCACTTCGTCACTGGCAATGCTTGAACCCTTTGTTTCCTGGCTAACGGAATATAAGGGGTTTAAGCGGTTTAAGGTGACGGCCTTCACCGGCTTCGGAGTATGGCTGGTGGGTTTAACCACAGTCTTTTCATTTAATATTCTGAAAGATTTTAAACCCCTGTCAGGCATTCCTCTATTTCACGACCGCACCCTATTTTCTATTATTGATTTTGTCGTCTCTAACCTGATGCTGCCCATTAATGCACTATTGATCGCGCTATTCGTCGGCTGGACGCTAAGCGCCAAAAGCATGTCTCAGCAAATTGGTTTGACACATCCAGCCAATGCGTGGTTGTGGCAGATGACTACCCGATATTTGGCTCCCATTGCACTTTTTTTCGTCTTTCTCTTTAACCTGTAAGCCCTTCTGATAGCGATGCGCATTACCTTCCATATAATTGGTAATTAATTTTCCATATTATTGGAAATATTAAAAATATATTCCATATTCCGGCTAAACACCCTCAAATTAGCAACAAATTTCCTCACTTAGCAAATTACAATGTCATATTAGCAAGACTCAACTTGAGGGTAATAATGATGACACTTGCAGAATCACTTTTGACAGCCTGTAAAAATTATGGCGCTCAGGAAATTTTCGGCATCCCTGGCGATTTTGCATTACCATTTTTCAAGGTAATTGAAGAAACTGAAATACTGCCGCTGTATACCCTTAGCCATGAACCCGGCGTGGGCTTTGCTGCGGATGCTGCGTCACGATTACATTGTAAACCTTCTATTGCCGCAGTGACCTATGGTGCGGGCGCACTCAACATGATCAACCCGATTGCCGCCGCCTACGCTGAAAAGTCACCCGTCATCGTCATTTCAGGAGGCCCAGGCGCAGGGGAAAGAAATGCCGGACTATTATTGCATCACCAGGCAAAAACTCTCGATTCTCAACTGGCAGTGTTTAAAGAAATTACCTGCGACCAAGTCGTTCTAGATGACCCTTTACACGCCCCAGAACAGATTGCCAGAGTGTTAAGTAATTGTGTTTCACAATCACGTCCGGTGTATATTGAGATCCCTCGCGATAGCGTGAATGCTCCCTGCGGCAAAGTCCCTCTCATTCACCCCGAACTCAATGTTGATCAGGATGCGTTAAACGCCTGTGTGGATGAGATACTCTCCTCTCTGGAGAAGGCAAAATCGCCCATGTTACTTGTCGGCGTCGAAATCCGCCGTTTCGGTTTGGAACAGGACGTTGCTGAACTGGCAATCAACCTAGGCATACCCGTCGCGACCACTTTTATGGGAACCGGGCTGCTCACCAATACCAATGCACCCCTTTGCGGCACTTACCTTGGCGCGGCCGGAGACCAGAAGGTTACTGAAATGGTGGAGAATTCAGACGCGCTGATCATGCTGGGGGTTATTCTGTCAGACACCAATTTTGGTGTGTCGGTTAGCAAAATTAATACGAGGAAGTCTATCTTGGCCTGCGACGGCAGCGTCTCAATGAGTTACCACACCTATAAAGATATTCCACTGCGCGCTCTAGTCTCTGTGCTTAAGGGCCACCGCATCCATGGCAGAGAGGCGCTTAGGCTGGAACGGGAGTATCCCGGCAATTTACCCGCTGACACCCAAAAAATAACACCCACCGATATCGCGGCAGCGGTTAATGACCTGTTTCGAGACCATGGCGAAATGCCAATTGCATCTGATATGGGCGACTGCTTGTTCACTGCACTCGATATGAAATACGGCGGCCTTATCGCCCCTGGCTATTATGCCACGATGGGCTACGGTATCCCGGCGGGGATCGGGACACAAGCGGCGACCGGGCAGCGACCGCTCATCCTAGTGGGCGATGGCGCGTTTCAGATGACCGGCTGGGAACTGCTTAACTGTAATCGATATGATTGGGACCCCATTGTTCTGCTCTTTAACAACAGTAGTTGGGGGATGCTTAGCGCGTTTCAGGGTGAATCCAAGTTTAATGATCTGATTGAGCTAAATTATGCGGAGATTGCCAACTCGCTGGGAGGTAGAGGATATCGCGTTTCAACAAGGGAACAACTTAAAGCCGCGCTCAGCGAAGCGATCACTCGGCGCGGCCAATTCCAACTGATCGATATCGCCATGGAGCGTACTGCACTATCAAAAACACTAACCCAGTTTACAGCGAGCGTGAACGCTGCAAAACGCTCGCAATCATCAGCGAAATACGGTTAAATCCGCTTTTGAAAAATTGCCCGCTGATCTATGTTCGGAGACACT
>JAIPFG010000151.1 GCA_021736745.1 Pseudomonadales bacterium | reverse complement strand
CCGTAGAAACAGGCACCAAGGTGGCAGCTGGATCCGGTGGTTCCTTAGTGTTGACCTCAACCGTTCTGGGTATCAATACCGTCACAGCCGGCGGTGCTGTACCCGTTGAAGTGGCGACCAATGCCGCTGCGCTGACCACAGCCATTACCACCCCGGGTGTGGTGCCTGCTGATGATGCCGACGGAAAAACCACCCGCGGTACACTAACCCTGAGTTCGGCTTCCAACTTTACGTTAGGTGGCGCAGACCTCGCCTTTGCCGGTTTATCCAGCGCATCACCAGCACTGTCTAAACTCAACACGGTCAATATATCGACGGTAGCAGGCGCTAACAGTGCCATCGCCGTTCTTGATGGTGCCTTGAGCCAAGTGAATAGTATTAGGGCCGATTTGGGTGCAGTGCAAACCCGCTTCGAATCAACCATCGCCAGCTTGAGTACAACCTCTGAAAACCTCAGCGCAGCGCGATCACGGATCTTAGATGCTGATTTTGCGGCGGAAACAGCAAACCTGACCCGGGCAACCATTTTACAACAGGCTGGCATTTCGATTCTGGCACAGGCGAACGCGTTACCACAGCAGGTTCTCTCACTGCTGCAGTAAACGTAAGTGTTAGTAAGTAGGCGAAGCCAGAGCGTGAACCCTTTGGCTTCATCTACAAACTATCAATTTTAGATAGGTGCTCGTTATGACAATTCAAATTAATAATGCCACCTTACTGCCTTCGAACCAGGCACAAATTTCATCAGCCCGGGGCGCAGCAGGTAAGGGTGCAGTAGTGACGGAAGAAGTAACATCAAATCCGCCTTCTTTAACAACACAAACGACGGAACCCATCCCGCAGGAACTGGAAATTGCGGTTAGCAACGTTAACGATTTTGTTCAAAATTTGCAGCGCAGTATTCATTTTAGTGTTTCTGAATCTTCAGGACGGACAATCATTGAAGTCTATGATGCACAAACCGATGAACTCATTAGAGAAATACCTTCGGAAGAAATGCAGCGTATTTCAGAAGCCATTGCGGAACAAATCAGTGAAGGTTTATTCGTTAAGATAAATATCTAGACTTTATGCAATAGCTGGCAAGAAACCTGCATAGTTATTAGCGGTGAGTCTTATCTCAGCTAGACAACCATGCGGGTTTAACCAGAAAATGCAGGCATAATTATGGCGTCAGTCTCATCCCTCGGCATTGGATCAGGATTGGATCTCAATTCCATTTTGAAACAACTGATCGAGGCAGAACGCGGGCCCACCAGCAACCGTCTTGATCTCAAGGAGGCGGAAACACAGGCGTCAATATCCGCATTCGGTTCATTTAAAAGCGCCCTTGCGGAATTTCAATCGACGCTTAATGACCTGAAAACCCTATCCGAGTTTCAGGACCGCTCTACCACATCCAGTGATCCGGACATATTTACTGCATCGGCTGACAGTACGGCCTCCGTCGGGACCACCAACATCAATGTGCTTAATTTGGCGGCGGCGCATAAATTGGTCAGCGCTGACTTCGCCACACCGGAAACCGTGATTGGCACTGGCTCCTTGACGATCGAAGCCGGTGGAAGTTCCTATAACATCAATATCCCCGATGGCTCTGTCAGCGCCATTAAAGATGCGATTAATAACTCCGATGCCGGGACCAAGGTATCAGCAAACATTATCACGGTTGATGATGGCAATGGCGGCACAGTATCAAAATTGGTGATCAGCTCAAAAGCAACAGGGGCTGGCAATGCCATTGAAATTAGTGTCGTTGACGACGATGGCACTCATGATGATGCCGCAGGTTTATCACAACTTTTATTCCAACCGGGTAACGGTAATAACCGCTTAACTGAACTGGACGCGGCCACCGACGCCAGAATTACTGTTGATGGCTTTACCGTTAGCAGCGCGACCAATGAATTCAAAGGCGCTGTTGAAGGGGTCACGATCACCGCACTAAAAGAGTCTGAGGATCCGATTAATAACCCACCGGAAACACTAACTGTCGCGCTCAATAAAACAGCTATTCAAGGTAAGGTGTCATCCTTTGTAACCGTCTTTAATGCCCTTAAAGATACCTTCAATCTGTTAACGGATTATGATCCCAACACTGGAGAAGCCGGTTTATTGAACGGAGATGCCACGATTCGCACGGCGGAAAGACAGCTAGAAAGAATACTTTACGGTTCAATCAACGGGGTAGACGGAGTCTATAGCAACCTCTCTCAGTTAGGGATTACTACCGGAGAAAAAGGTAAGCTTTCCCTGGACCAGGAAACGCTAAACAGTGCATTGGATAGCCATTTCAATGACATTGGTGAATTTTTTGCGGGTGACGAAGGGCTGGCAAAACAGCTAGCCGACTTAACCGAAGGGTTTTTATCCGCAACGGGAATTATCAGCCTTCGTGAGGAAGGTTTCGATACCGAGTTAAAGGAAATTGCTGATGACCGAGTTGATCTGGATCGACGTCTTGCCTCTATTGAGGCAAGAACCCGGCAACAATTTGCCGCCCTGGACATTTTATTAGGCCAATTAAATTCCACCAGCGAATTTCTAACCCAACAATTAGAGAACACTAACCGCATCGTCAACGGTATCAATAGTAACAAATAATAATCTAACAGGAGATTTCAATGAATGATCGCCGCGCTATAAAACAATACCAAAGCGTCAATACACAATCGGGCGTCGTCGATGCTAACCCTCATCAGTTAATCGCGATGTTAATCAACGGAGCACTATCCCGTCTGTCCAGCGCTAAGGGATGTATTGAACGAAAGGATTTTTCCGGTAAGGGCGAGCTTCTCGGGAAAAGCATTGATATTATCAGCGGCCTCCAGGGCTGTTTGGATATGGAGTCTGGCGGTGAAATTTCATCTAACCTATATGCGCTTTATGACTATATGGTCCGACGCCTCACCGAAGCCAGTTTAACCAATAACATGGAAATTGTTGACGAAGTTATTTCCCTGTTACGAGAAATCAAGGCTGGGTGGGATGGCATACCTGCGGAATTGCATCGCCAGCCATCCACGGTATCTGCAGCGGCTGTTTGATGATGGCGCTGCACACCCCTACCCATCTGGATCAAAAATGGCGGGCCATTCTTTTGGCAAGCCAGGAGTTAATTGATGCCGCCGAAGAAGCAAGATGGACTGATTTACCTTTACAGGCACAATACCGTGATAAATTAATCCGCGAATTTTTTGCGAAGCCTCTTACTGTTGATAATGCCTTACAAATCCAGGAGCAAATTAAACAAATCCTGGCAATGGACGAGCAGGTGCTTGGCTTGGCGCGCCGCGGACAAGAGGAAGCAAGAGGTATTCTCAAAGGGTTGCACACGGGAGCAAGTGCCATCAGGGCCTATCAAAATTAAGCCCCCGCAGTACCCTTTATTCTTATGCGTCAATATTTTTTTACCGTCATGCCTGAAGAAATGCTTCCTTACCCATCAACCCGCAGCTTTAACGCAGGAAATTAAATAAAGAAAGGTTCGTAATTTTTACAAAGCTGTTTTGTGTGGCCTCCAGAACAAAACTTTGCAACGACAATTTACTCAGGACATCGGCATAGTCAATATCCTGTAAATCGGATAATGTCTGTTGACTGATCAACTTCATATTTTCATTACTATCCGTCGCATCATCGATCACGTTCAAACGACCGCCAATCTTTGCTTCGGTCTGCACCAGATTATCCAGGCCGCGATCCAGGCTGATCAAGGAGTCGGCAATCAGTTCCGACAACTCCAGTTGAGTCAACGGCGCCGCGGCACTGCCTTCCAAGCCAATAGTCAATTTTTCAATGGCAGAAAACATATCCAGCTTACTCGGAGCAAGGCTTGTCAAATCAACAGTATCTCCATTTGCAGGAACGCCACTTAGCTCAATTCTTATCCCTTCAAATTCAATCGCAGAACCGGCAACATAGGGCACATTCAATAGTGGTGACGAGGGGGTACCACCCGAAATCACACCACCATCAGACACTCTGGTCACGGTGTAGGTAATCACTGGCGTGGTGGTATCAAAGGTGATGGTGGCACCTTCCGGATGGAATGCCTCAAAACTTTTTTGATTAATCACGGCCTGATCATCAATCACCACTGTACCAGTATTTCCTACATTCGGTGCCGAACTAAAATTAAGCGGTTCATCAATGTCCATAAAAAGCGATTTACCCGAATCAGAAACGGCAACATCCATATTATCAGCAACTTTAATAAACAGCTGACCTTCATCACCCTGATAAACGTAACCACCGGAAACGCCATTGATAATAGGCGCCTGACCCGATTGATACCCTCCAAAAATAAATTGATCGTTGGTGTCGCGGGTATTAGCCAGGCTCACCAACTGCTCAAGACGTTGTTTGATTTCTGCAGAAATCGCTTTCCTGTCTTGCAAATTAAGTGCTCCGTCTCCCGCTTGCACGGTCAGCTGCCGTACCTGCTGCAATACCTCTTCCATACTTTTCAGCGAGGACTCTTCCAATCGTAACCGACCTTCCGCTGCGGACACATTATTGCGATACTGTTCCGTAATGGATAATTGCTGATTAAGCGCAATGACTTGGGAAGAAGCGATGGGATTATCTCCCGGTGTTTCAAATTTTTTCCCGGACGCTATTTGTTGCTGCAGCTCTACCAGTCTACTCTGTCCATTGAGTACACCATTAAGACTGGTAAAAAATAGTTGTTGTGTCGATAAACGCATAACTTTACCTAGGCCCGCAATTTAAAATTTTCTTTCCCATTGATAACAATCTATCTGCGCACTGCACCCAGCAATGCCTCAAAGATTGTAATCGCCACATTGATGACCTGAGCCGAAGCACTATAGGCTTGCTCAAGTTCCACCAGCCTTGCCGCCTCTTCGTCCAAATTGACGGCGGAAACTTCATCCCGCCTTGCTTGCGATTGTTGTAGCAGGGTCTTCCCGGCTTCCGTATTCTGCCTCGCCTGATTGGCCTGCACACCGACTTTTTGAATTAACAGTCCGTAGGCACCTGGCAATGTCGTTGCGCCATTATCTAATATGCGGGTTGTTTGAACGGCATTCATTGCCAATCCGTTTCGATTATCCTGAAAACCATTGGCATTAAAATCAATTCGGAAGGTGTCGCCCGACTGGGGTTGGCCTTTCAGTTCAAGCTCAATACCAAAACCGGCGGGTATTAACGCATTCGCAGGGGTCGGTGGGAATGTTAACCCCGTTTGCGGCGGCACCAGCGCAGTGGGCGTTACCCCACTGTTATCAAGAACATCATAGGTAGTGGCACTGGTAAATCGAATCAACAATGGCGGACTGAGCTGCCCGGGCGTTGTTGAAAACAAAGCAACACTGGTATCGGTAACCACCCCGGGAGCGATAACGCCTGTTCCCTGATTATTGATATCGGCACTGGTCCGTATCGGTGAGGCCAACGCAATTTGCTGCGGACGGTCGAGCACTAAGCCAATATCTGATGCGCCATTATTGGTGGGTTGCAGGAGGAAACTATCTCCCGTTGCAAAATTCCCCGATGGCCGATCAAGTAATAGAGAGACGCCATCAAATTGTAGAGTTGCCGGAATCGCACCAACGGTCCCTGTCAGGCTTGCATCAATCGCCGCATTCGTTTTTTGGTCGCTGAGGCGCGTCAACACATAGGTCGTTGATGAAGTGAATGTCAGCTTGTAATCACTGACTTTCAATGCATTAACGTCATTAATACTCACCTCAACGATCTGATCCTGCGGTAATGAGTTATTACTGGAAGCCTGTGTGCGTAACGCTACTGCACTCGAGCTGTTAATATCATTGAAAAAATTCCCACCGAGATTACCTTCAAGATCCATGCCTAAACGGTGCTGCTGATTGACCGTATCGGCGATAGCAACCGCTATCCGGCCAAGGGCATTGATTGAATCACCAAGCGCTTGATCTCTTGTTGTTAACAAAGCGCCCAGCATACCGCCACTAACCGTGTTATTTAATCCAACCGTCCCCGTCGGCGTTTGGATCGCAAGTTGCAACTCCTGCGCGTTATATGAAGATGGCTGCGTTACCAGATTCATTGCTTCACCACCAACCACTAAAGCCTGACCGGAACCAATAAAAACGTTGATCGCACCATCCACTTGAGGACTAGTGCGAATGTCCACCAGCTCAGCCAGTTGCGCCAGTAACCTATCTCGCTCATCCAACAGGTCATTGGGTAACTCTTCTGGATTACCGCCACCGGATTTTTCAATAATCGCCACATTAATTTGTGCGATTTGATCAGCCAATCCCGTTACCTCACCGGCACTGTTTGCTATCAATTGGTTAATTGACTTCTCTTTTTCGGACAATTGGCCTGAGAGAGTCTCAAATTTTTTCACCAGGTTTTGCGCTTCATCCAGCAAGACCTGTCGGGCAGTGATTGACGTGGGATCATCATTAGCTGCTTGTAAGGCACTAAAAAAACGTTCCTGGCTGGCAGACAACCCAGTACTCACACCGGAAAACAAAGAGTCCAGTTGATCCAATTGTGCCCGTAACGTATCGGAGTAATGGAATGCTGAAATATCACTGCGCAACTGTGTGGTAAAAAAATCATTCACGCTCCGTCGAACGCCCGTCACCTCAACACCGGTACCAAAAGAAGCTCCTCCGAAAAAATCGGCAGGACGAGCCTGAATGACACTGGATTGGCGGCTATACCCCTCAGTGGCCGCGTTGGCGATATTATGCCCGGTCACTGACAGGGATCGCTGATGGGTGGTCAAACCCGACAAACCTATATCCAATATACTTGGCATACTTTCTGATCCGTTATTTAGAGGCTAATATCCACTGTGGGTGACGCTGATGATTTCTGGTTCTCCGGGAGGTAGGCGCTGAGTTGTTTCACAATTGATTCCGCCAGACCAATACCCTTCCCTTGCGTTAATGTCAGGCTTAGTTGATTATCCAGCATGTCCCGATATAGTCGGGATTCCTGACTATTGAATGGATTGTCCTTGGCAAAAACCTCATTCGCACTGCGCATACTTTTTAACGCAATCCCGACAAAGATGGACTCAAACTGCCCAGCGACCTGCCTTAAGGCTTCGCTACTATTCGTTTTTGCTTCTCCACGCAGTTTATCCAGACCGGAAAAATCCGTATAGATTTGCGCCTGCTGTAGCGGGTTGATCGTACGCATGCCAAGGTTATCCATTAGATCACCACAATCTCAGCTTTGAGCGCTCCAGCTTGCTTCAGCGCTTCCAAAATCGCCATTAAATCTCCCGGTGCGGCACCCACCTGATTGACTGCCTGGACAATGGTATCCAACGATGTACCTGTGTTAAAAACAAACATCCGATTTGCTTCCTGGGCAATATCAATATTGGTCTGTGGCGTTACCTGGGTTGTACCCTCAGCCAATGTTCCAGGCTGACTGACATCAAAATCTTCAGTAATAGTAACGGTTAAACTGCCGTCCGTAATTGCCGCCGGGGTAACCTGGACATGCTTACCTATCACGATCCTGCCCGTTCGGGAATTAATAATAATCTTAGCGGTTTCCTCGCCCGGTTCCACTCCAAGAT
>JAIPFG010000150.1 GCA_021736745.1 Pseudomonadales bacterium | reverse complement strand
AAATTGGGTGGGGGCCATGGTGGGCACAATGGGTTGCGGGATATTATCAGCCATTTGAGGACCAATCATTTTGCCCGATTACGGTTAGGCATTGGCCATCCGGGAAATAGCCAGGATGTCGTCAATTATGTACTGAAAACCGCCTCAGTATCAGATCGGAAACTGATGGAACAGGTTATAGATGCGACGATCCACATAATGCCCCAACTTGTGACGGGCCATTGGCATAAAGCACAAACCTTGATTAACGGATTCAAAGCCGGCTAATTAACACCAATACGACCTTGAAGCGCAGCACTCGCTTCCTTGACGAAAGAGACTCAAAACATGGGATTTAACTGTGGCATTGTTGGCCTACCCAACGTCGGCAAATCAACCCTTTTCAACGCGCTCACCAAAGCACAGATCGGTGCCGAAAACTTCCCCTTCTGCACCATTGAGCCAAATTCAGGCATTGTGCCGATGCCAGATCCGCGGCTCGACAAATTAGCTGACATTGTTTCACCAGAGCGTGTCGTTCCCACCACCATGGAGTTTGTTGATATTGCTGGCTTGGTTGCTGGCGCCTCCAAAGGTGAAGGACTCGGTAATCAGTTCCTGGCAAATATCCGGGAAACCGACGCCATCGCCCACGTCGTGCGCTGTTTTGAAGATGAAAACATTATCCACGTTGCCAATAAAATTGACCCTGCTGCGGATATTGAAGTCATTAACACCGAACTGGCGCTAGCTGACCTGGAAAGTGTCGAAAAACAACTACAGCGTATTACTCGCACCGCCAAAAGCGGCGACAAAGAGGCCATCAAAGAAAAAGAGCTATTGGAAAAGTTACTGCCACACTTAAATGAAGCGCAGCCAGTACGCTCGATGAAATTGACGGATGAAGAGTTCAAAATGGTGAGAAAATTTCACCTGCTCACCACCAAGCCCACTATGTACATAGCCAATGTCGACGAGCATGGCTTTGAAGAAAATCCTTACCTCAAAACCGTGCAGGAAATAGCACAAAAAGAAGGCGCTCCAGTTGTCGCGGTTTGCAGCAAGCTCGAATCAGAAATCGTCGAACTGGAAGAAGATGAAAAGGCCGAATTCCTCGCTGACATTGGTATGGAAGAGCCCGGATTGAACCGTGTTATCCGTGCTGGCTACCAACTTCTAGGCCTACAAACTTACTTTACCGCAGGCGTTAAAGAAGTCCGGGCCTGGACGATTAAAATCGGCGATAAAGCACCGCGAGCCGCCGCCGCTATACACACCGATTTCGAAAAAGGCTTTATCCGTGCCGAAGTCATTGCCTACGACGACTTCATCACCCATCACGGCGAACAAGGCGCGAAAGAGGCCGGCAAATGGCGTTTAGAAGGAAAAGAGTATGTAGTACAGGATGGCGATGTCATTCACTTCAGATTTAATGTGTAAATCATTATCCACAATCTTGACAAAATTGCCCGAAATCGCCAGAATGCGCATCCTTCATGGCTACGTAGCTCAGCTGGTTAGAGCACAGCATTCATAATGCTGGGGTCGGTGGTTCAAGTCCACCCGTAGCTACCAAGAATATCAAAGGCTTAGAGAAATCTAGGCCTTTTTTAATTCCCCCGAATGTCTACCTATTGTCTACGAAGCTCAGAATAATCACCCAAATCTAATACTGATTCCAAGTAGTCTGGAGCAAGGTGAGCATAGATCATCGGAGTTTTAATATCTTCATGGCCGAGGACTTCTTGATTGCTTGGTTCCTCAATCGTTAATCACCACATGAATATTCCCGTCATATTCAAAAATGTTGGAGCCCTTAGCCAATTTTTTTAAAGTAGTCCCGTGCTATTGCTCCTCTCGTTACCTTTTGCTTTCTTTGCAGCCTTTTTTTCCTTCTGGTTCATTAAGGGCTGTTCCTTTGCTTCCTTATTGCTTTTTCTTTCCCTGCTCATAAGTTTCTCCACTTTTTGGTTGTATTATTCCTTAGCAGGACTCATTCCTTTAAGGAACCTGAAAAGGTCGCTATCGGTGGATAGCACAAGGGTCGTGCTGTCACCAATAACGGTTGGATAAGATGCCATCGTGCGGGTAAATTCATAAAACGCCACGGCCTCAGGGCTTTGATTGTAAGCCGTAGCATAAATCTCAGTCGCTTTAGCATCAGCCAAGCCACGGATTTCTTCTACTTGCCGATAGGCTTCGGATTGAATTTTGTTGAGGTCGCGTACTCGATTGCCCCTTATTCTGGCTGCTTCACCATTACCTTCGGACAAAAAACGCTCGGCAATCTGACGACGTTCACTAATCATGCGATCGTAAATTTTGGGGCGTACACTTTCGTTATAGTTGATCCGTTTAAACCGTATATCCAATAATTCAATACCAAATACACCCACTTTTTCTGCTGCGGCCGTAAAAATTTCCTGCTCAACCAGCTTGCGCCCCTTCTCAATAGGCACCAGTGCACCCATATTGTTTCCCTGCTCTGTCGAAGATAAAACAACATCTCGCAATGGCACACGGTCTTTGGTAGTACGGATAATTTCGATCAGTTCGTGCTTAGCTACAGCGTTTCGGGTTTCACTACCCAAAATATCGTCCAGTCGCGATTGCGCGCTGCGCTCATCACGCAGGCGTAAAAAATACTGCAAAGGGTCAATAATCCGCCAACGGGCAAACAAGTCGACAGAAATATAGAGTTTATCTTTGGTAGGCATATCGGAAGGCGCGCCATCCCATTCAAGCACACGCTTATCGATGGGGTTAACCTCTTGTACAAAGGGAATCTTGAATTTAAGACCTGCCGAAGTGACAGGCTCACCGACCGGCTTACCAAACTGGGTAATGATAACTTGCTCAACTTCATCAACGGTATAAATTGAACTTCCCAGGACAAAAACACCGGCAAGTAAAAGAGACAACACCGCGAACCACTTTATGCTGTTCATTGTTGTACACCTTTTGAGCTAAGATTTAGAAGTGGTAACAGGCCGGGCATAGCATCATCCACCAAAATTTTAGTCTCTATTTTCGGCATAACATTTTGCATTGTCTCAATGTATATACGGCGCCTGGTAACTTCAGGTGCTTTTCGGTATTCCGTAAACAGAGAATTGAACCGAGCCACATCACCTTCGGCTTCATTGATACGTTTTAGCCGATAACCATCGGCCTCGCGGATGCGCTGATCCTTTTCGCCCTCGGCCAAGGGAATGACCTTGTTGTATTCACGGCGCGCTTCATTGATGAGTTTCTCTTTCGATTGCTGCGCTTGGTTTACTTCATTAAATGATTCCTGCACAGGCCGGGGTGGGTTGATATTTTTTAGTTGCACCTGATCGATGCTGATTCCCATGACATATTTGGTCGATAACGCCTGCATCTTCACTAAGGCTTCTATTTCAATTTCCTGCCGACCAATGGTAATGACTTCGTCTACCGTTCTATCGCCGACCACTTCACGCATCACCGATTCCGATACATAGCGCAGTGTTTCACCGGGTTCGCGAACTTCAAATAAAAATTTAACCGGGTCTGATATACGGTATTGGACTACCCATTCCACTAATGCGGCATTCAGGTCACCCGTGACCATCTGGGTTTCCCTCCCACCGTCGCGCGTGCTCTGGTAAGGATCATGGGCGCCAGGTGTGGTAAAGCCAAATTCCTGTTTTAATTGCCTTTTTACCGGTACGATGGTTGCATTATCAATACCCAGAGGCAGCTTGAAATGCAGACCTGGTGGCACCTCTTTGAGATACATACCAAAACGCTGCACCACCGCGACCGAGTCGCTGGGTACCGTATAATAGGCAGACCACAGACTAACCCCTACCAGTAATATGACGATAGTGGTGAAAATCCCTCCAAAACTACCACTTGGAGGTTTCCCTGAGCCGCCACCCGGGAACATTCCTTTTAATTTATTGATCGCCTGATTAAGTACCTGATCAAGATCAGGAGGTGATTGGGGTCGAGACCCCCAGGGAGTGCCAGAATCATCATTTTGGGACGGCATTAGATCGCCTTTAGGAAGGAACAGACAAAATTGACTGTAAACTCTTATATTGGGATAGATTGCCTGTTTACAAGGCAAGATGAGAGTATTGCTCTATTATCATCATGGAAACATAGCGCGGATGACGCTTTCTTAAGTCAAGAAAGCGTGCCTCGCTTAAACCGTATTACAGTATTTTGTCTTAGTCACCCCCGTGACAAAAACTTCCCTGCACCCTGCCAAAAAAGCTAAAATGCCCGGCCTTTCCTGTTGGTTAAAACGCTGTGACGCAACCTTCAAGTCATTATGATGTAATTATCCTGGGGGCAGGTGCTTCCGGGCTGATCTGTGCCTTCACGGCCGCCCAACGCGGCCAAAGTGTTCTGCTGTTAGAGAAATCGAATAAGGTCGGCAAAAAGATTCTTATGTCCGGTGGAGGACGTTGCAATTTTACCAATCAGTTTGTAACAGCCGATAATTTTATTTCCCGTAACCCCCATTTTTGTAAATCCGCTTTAAACCGGTTCACCCAATGGGATTTTATCGCCTTAGTGGAACAACATGGCATCGACTATGAAGAGCGCAACCACGGCCAATTATTTTGCAAAGGGTCGGCAAAAGATATTTTAAATATGCTTTTGGAAGAATGTGCCCTTGCCGACGTCCAGATCAAGACGCATTGTGAGATCAAAGAAATTAAGGAGTTGATGTTAAAGGGGCACTCCGACAAACATCAGCACGAAGACCGGCGCAGCCGTTATCAGGTAAATCTACTACAGGGACACCATCAACTTCGCTTTGGTTGTCACTCCCTGGTGGTTGCCACTGGCGCCCTTTCCATCCCCTCCTTAGGTGGCAGTGGCCTGGGTTATGACATTGCATTGCAATTTGGTTTGCCCATCATTGAGCGCCAAGCGGGCTTGGTGCCCTTCATGTTCAGCGACCAGATGAAGACCATCTGTGAACGTTTATCGGGGTTGGCACTTGAGGTCGAGGTCAGCTGTAATGGACAAGTATTCATTGAAAATCTTTTATTTACGCATCGTGGTATCAGCGGTCCGGCGATATTACAAATTTCGAACTACTGGCAACCGGGCGATACGATTACCATCAACCTATTACCAGGCATCAATGCAGCTGAATGGCTCGTCGATGCCAAACACCATCAAGGTAAAAGCCTACTAAAAACCCTGTTACATCAAAAACTAGCAAAACCTCTCATTAATGAATTACAAACTCTGTGGTGGGCGCAATACGCACAAACCCCTTTGGCAGAGTTCAGTAACATCCAGCTCAACCGAATTGGCAATCAAATCAATCAGTGGCAAATGAAACCCTCTGCTACAGAAGGTTACCGCACCGCTGAAGTCACCCTTGGCGGGGTTGATACCAGAGCGATCAGTTCCAAAACTATGGAGGTGAAAGAGCAACCAGGGCTTTATTTTATCGGTGAAGTATTAGATGTGACGGGACAGTTAGGCGGGTTCAATTTTCAATGGGCTTGGTCATCGGGTTACAGCGCCGGTATGTTTGTTTGATTGTATTGATGGAATTAAAACGAAGACTATTTGAATAGAACGAAGACTATCTTTTGGCTCGATTAGATCGAAAACAATATATCTTATTGATTTTATAGTTTTTTATAAAAGTCTTCGTTTTTACTATTAAGCTTTAAATCCATCGCGGTTACCCACCGACTGACTAATTGGTGGGTATAAAAAACGAAAGTTGATAAAAATTTCTAATAGAGTGGTTTGGAGGTTAAAACCAGGAAGTCGAAGTTTAATTTTGCGTACTTCAGATAACGGCCAAAAACAGACATTACAACATCCATATAATTCTTATATCAGTAATAGGTATTGATATTTTAGTACTCTTGGGCTCGCCTTAAGTATCATTCGATTCAATTGATGGCTCTGGGAGAGGAACTTGAAATGGAGCTATAGCTGAGTCAATCGATCCAAAACTAAATTTCAACCAATCGTCATCTTGGTCTGTGCTCTCAACTTCAATTTTATTGATCATTCGACCAGAGCGCATCATACGGACAAACGGGTTGCTAGGACCAGAAATGTCATTCCAACCGTGAGAATTAATGAACTCATCAGCTGTTATCTCGCCAGCAAGCAGACGCTGTAATGCTCGGGACGACAAGCTAATATTACCGTTGCTCATGATATAGCCTCCAATCATATCAGGGCCGAAATCCGATTCGCTGCATCGAATAGCGGCGTTAAGTGTATTAAGTATTGGCTCTGGGACACAATGTGTAGCAGTCTCTAAAAGTGCTTTAAGTGATGCAATGGCCATAGTATCCATTCTAGGGGATCGCGCATTTGAAGGGGCAATAACTAGATCATATCTCATCGTATATGATGTTTTGTTACTTAATACCGGTCTTGTCGCATCGACTGTTACCAGTAAGACGGCATCAATACTACTATTTTGCCTTAGAAAATCTTCGGCCACCTCTCGAGAACTAAATGTACCTGGGGAATTCATTTGTACAGATTGGCTTAGCAAGGAGCAACCCCCGTCACATGCGATGATTAGTCGTATTGCTTGAGACGAAGCTTGTTTTAACTGTTTGACTTTGCTCTTTAAAGCCAGAAATAACGGATTTTTATCACGCGATGCTGCCACACCGGAACTTAAATAGCCGCCCCCGGGACAGTCCTTATTCGGGTCATATGTGATCGAGAATTCAATCTCCTGGTCAGAGAACTCTAAGCTATCAGGTTGGAGTGGATCGCTCTTAACTTTTTTCATCCAAGACGCAACCTCTCTTTGCATTAATTCCAGAAGCTGCCCCCTGCCTGGCAGAAATAGTTTTATTCGAGCATCTCCGTAAGAGCCAACTCTACCTCCCTCTACATTGTATCTAAAATAATTGGGGTTCAACTCCATCTTACCTGCTAGCCTATACAACTCATCACTCAAGACACCAACTGGGTTTTGTTCATCAAGTCCAGCATCAGATACACACACTACATCGCCCACGATCATAAACGGCGTACCCTTTGCTGGAGTCACTGTAAGCTCAATGTCAGGGCGTCGACCATTAGGCAATGGATGTTCATGTCGTAAAAGTCCATGCCCAGACAACGCATCTAGCATTACTAGCTCCCACATAGCTGGTAACCGCGCCTTGTCAGGCTTGTTGAGCCTAGTAACTATAGATACCAGCTGCTCTCGATGAATTACTGCTGCTAATCTGTTTAGAGATTGTTGCAACACACGACGAGAAAAAACAAAGTTTGTCATATTGACTTGGATAATAAAATTTAATGAACGTAAAGGAGTGAATACTTAACTTAATTCGCTTTTCGGCCAAAAGCGGACATTAAAACCTTGCTGGATTCAATCAAAATAATGTGTTTATTGGTTTATTATTTTCACGCTCATCCGAAGACTTCATCTTGACGCTAGTTGCACCCTTTCGGATGTAAGCAAGATCATTATTCACAAAATAATTAGGCTTCTCGGTGCGTTCAACAAGAACAACTATCACATGATGTTCGCCTGTCCTGACATGCGAGATGTCAAAGCATTGGTTATATCGAAGTTTTTCTTGAAGCCGTTTCTGAATATCTTTTTTATATGCTCCTAATGCCTCATCAATGCCTGATTTATAATGCCC
>JAIPFG010000149.1 GCA_021736745.1 Pseudomonadales bacterium | reverse complement strand
GTTTGCTTAATTGTTTTCATCAGAGCAATTTCTGCCTCATTACGTGCAATTGGTAAATAGGCACGTTTTTCTAAGCCAATGCCATGTTCTGCCGATACAGACCCACCCAATGCCGCCAGAGGTTGATAAACAATTTGATTAACTTGGTGATGTAAGTCCAAATCGTTCTGGCCCTGTGGTGATACAAAAAAATGTAAATTGCCATCACCGATATGCCCTAATGCGTAAAAGAAGTGCTCAGGCCAGCGTTGGCTAAATGCCGTTTCAATACCTTTTACGTACTGATCCATATCCTTAATCGCTAGGCTAACATCATAAACAAAACGAGGATTGTGTTGAAAAATAGCTTCAAAGTTCTCTCTAATTCCCCAGATTTTATCCCGCTCAGCCTTTGACTTTGGGATCACTGCGTCAGATAACAGCCCTTGTTCGAATGCCTTTTCCAAAATTTTTTCGAATTGCTGAGCGTCATGCTCCAGATCGACACCCTCTGCTTCCATCACAACATAAAAATTAAAGTCACGTGAAAGTGGCGATTCATGCCAACCAGGTTCCGTGACGCAACGAAAATAACTACCCCACATGACTTCATAGGAGGTCAACTGCCCACCAAATGATTTATCCAGGAATTTAAATAAATCTGCGACTTGCTGGAAATTATCCATCGCAACAAGCGCACTATTTGCGCTAACGGGCAATTCTTTGAGCTTTACATTGATACGAGTGATCACTCCCAGCGTGCCCTCGGAACCAATGAACAATTGTTTTAAATCATAACCCGCGTTATTTTTTATCATTTTATTCATTGAAGAAAGGATGGTTCCATCGGCCAGGACCACCTCGAGCCCCAAAACCAAATCTCTCATTACGCCGTAACGGATGACATTAATGCCTCCAGCATTTGTCGACACATTCCCACCAACCGTACATGAACCACGGGCTCCCAAATCAAGCGGAAAAAGCAGTCCTTGCGCCTCTATTGCTTCCTGGAAAGTTTGCAGAATACATCCCGCCTGTACGGTTGCTACGCGACCCAATCGATCAATCTGCTCAATTTTGTTCATTCGCTCAAGCGAGAGCACAACATCAGATGAAGTCGACTTAGCACCCTCCACTGTGCCCGTCAGTCCTCCCTGCGTTACCACCGTTTGCCCTTGTTCATAACATAGTTTTAAAATTTCACTTACTTCTGCTGTGGATTTTGGACGAACCAACACTTTGGCCTGCATTGGAGATGGGTCCCAATAACTGGTATTTCGATTTAATATTTGGGCACCCGTTAATATCGCCGACTCACCAACAATATTTCTTAGTTTATCTGCAATTTCCGTCATAATACATCCACTCTCACAACAAATGATTCTAAATTGATAATAGTAAGAAAAACCAGTAGCGTTATCGCTTAACCTATTGGATTTATTGTGCCAGCCAAGCGAAAGCGAGTATAGGAACAAATTCTTTTTAGCGTTGAATTTTTAGCCCAAAAGCATTTATGGTGAACGGGTTATCAATTGAAGGTCTGGAGTTAACCGTTCCTCTCGATAGTCTCAGGTATAATTAGCAAACAAAACAAATCCTTTGCTAATAATTTGAAATTAATTAAAATTCAATATGTTAAAATATTCTTTAAAGTTATTACTTTATATATGGCATGTAACTAGTTATTGTTTATATGCGCTGCAAAATATTTTTATTCATTGTTTTCATAGGGTTAGGAAACATTACAAATTCATATAAAAAAAGGTCGGTATAGAAGAAATAATTTGTCGACAATGACCGCTAATTTCGATTTACTTAGTCGTTGCAAGTTTAGTAAAACTCTTTTACCTGCTAGCGCTCTATCCCATGAGCGTAAACAGCGTTACATCGTTTACCACAAGTTCTACAAAGGTAATATCCCTAATAAACAAGAGGCAACACCGATGAAGACACAGAAACGAGATACGACAATTCGTGCCTATAAGAAAGGCTATCAAGCCGGCATCCACGGAAAAGCGAAAGATTCCTGTCCACTGCATCAAGAGCCAGAAAGGCAACAATGGTTAATGGGATGGAGAGAAGGCCGGCAGGATAACTGGGATGGATTAACCGGTGTCTCAGGTGTCTCAAAATTGACAGAATTGGCCAGTTAATTAGCCAGTTTTAACTACTGACGCCCGATATTGAAAAATATCGGGCGTTTTTTATCTCTATATTTTATTCAAAACACTGCAAGACTATGGATTCAGTGAGTTTATTAACGAGGAGCTTACCAGCGCAATTTCTTTCCAGCGTTGCTCTCGGATCCAATTTGCAGGTGCCAGCCAACTCCCTCCCACACAGGCTACATTTTTTAACGCCAGATACGCTAAATAATTTTGGCTACTAATCCCCCCCGTCGGACAGAACATCAATGTTGGAAAGGGGCCTTGCAAATCCTTTAAGTAGTTCACGCCCCCCGCCCGTTCCGCTGGAAACAATTTAACCATCTCTAATTTATATTGAATGGCCAGTAAAATATCAGAAGGAGTCATAACACCGGGTAGTATGGGTATTCGATACTGCTGCACCGATTGCAGTAGTTGTGAATTAATTCCGGGACTCACGACGAAGTCACTACCGGCACTCTGAATCATTGGTAGCTGGTGACTTGCGGTTAATGTGCCGGCCCCAACGATTAACTCAGGCAGAGCAGTTTTGATCTGTTCTATGGCTTTCAGTGCGCAGTCGGTGCGCAAGGTAATCTCCAGTACCTTTATTCCACTTTCAGCAAGCGTATGGGCTAGTGGCAGTGCATTTTTCAGATCATCAATAACAATGACCGGCAAGACCGGATACGCACAGGCCAGTAAAGACTTAATTGATTTTGTCGTCATAATTTTGCAATCACGGATTTGAGTTCAGTATATTGCAGTAGCGCTTCATAACCATTCTCTCTTCCCCAGCCTGATTGCTTATAACCGCCAAAGGGAACGGCCATATCAGGAATAGCGTGGCAATTAATCCAGAGAATACCTGCTTTAATAGCCGCTGCCGTTTTATGCGCTTTACTGATATCCTGGGTCCAGATACTGGCAGCCAACCCGTATTGGGAATCGTTGGCCATCGCAACGACCTCTTCCATCGTCTTAAAGGGCATAACAACCAGGACCGGGCCAAAGATTTCCTCATTGACGACACTCATGCTGTGGTCGGTATCCGCCAATACGGTTGGCTGCATAAAATAGCCGCCGGATTTGTTAATCAACTGCCCTCCCGCAGCAACACGAGCACCCTCCGCTCGTCCCGCTTCAACCTTCTGAAAAACACTATTGAGATGGCCTTTTGATATCAAGGGGCCCATGTCAAAGCCAGGTTCTGTAGCCGGACCCACTGTCATCCGACTGGCAATATCCGCGACACCCTGAACTACCCGCTCATAAATGCTCTCGTGTACATATAAACGTGAGCCCGCAACACAAACTTGTCCGGCATGCGAGAAAATAGCCCGAGCAGCTCCGTCAATGGCTTCATCAAGATTGGCGTCTTCGTAAATAATCATCGGGGATTTACCGCCTAACTCAAGGGAAACCTTTTTCAAATTCCCTTTGGCAGCATCAATAATTCGTTTTCCAACCTCAGTGGAACCAGTAAAAGAAACTTTATCCACACTTGGGTGCTCCGCCAGCAGCTGGCCAATCGATGAGCCGCTGCCCAGTAAGATATTTATGACCCCGGCCGGCACGCCCGCTTCTAGCATGAGTTCAGCCAAGCAAACAGTGGATAAGGGTGTCTGCGTCGCAGGTTTCACCACGCAGCTACACCCAGCTGCCAATGCCGGCGCTATTTTCCATGCTGCCTGTACCAATGGCCCATTCCAGGGCACGATTAATGCGGCAACGCCTATGGGTTCACGCCGCGTATAAATATGAAAATCCTGGTCAGGCACCGTCGAGAGCTGCTTGGTTGCACCTTCAATTTTAGTGCACCAGCCTGCATAGTAGCGGAAGCAATCAGCCGCAAAAGGAATCTCGCCGTGACGTGTGCCACTAAAAGGCTTTCCGGCATCAAGCATTTCTAGCTCGGCCATTTCATCGCCATACTGTTCCAGTAGATCACCAATACGCCAAAGTATCTTACCTCTTTGCGCAGGTGTTAATCTGGCCCAGTTCCCTGCATCAAAACTACGGCGAGCGGCGGCCACAGCACGCTCCGTATCACTCGCGCTGGCCTTTGCAGCCGTCGCGATAACTTCACCGGAAGAAGGGTTAAAAACCTCACTGACGCGGCCATCAGAGGCCAAAGACCATTGCCCGTCAATTAATAATCTCTGTGGTTGGGCCAGCCGTTGTTTTACCTTTGGGGACATACTGTAAGTCATCATTCTAACCGCCCTTCTCCGCTTAGTTAGGATTGCATATACTCAGTCAGCGCTTGCAAAACTGCTTCATTTTCACTGCTTGAACCTACGGTAATACGTAGATGATTATCACCTTCTCCACCGACAGGGCGAGGGATGATGCCTCTTTTTTGTAAATAGGCAGCTGCGCCCTGGGCTGTTTTATTGTGACTGCCGGGGAAGCGAATCAAATAGAAATTAGTCACGCTGGGCACAACGAATAAGCCAAGTTCAGAGAGGTGACTTGCAATACGCCCTAACCAGTGGGCATTTTGCTCACAGACGTGCTTGGTATAGGCGGTGTCCTTAACTGCAGCCGCGGCCGCTGCTAATGCTGGACCATTGGTATTAAAGGGTGTTCTTATACGCTGCACTGCATCAACGACTTTTTCAGGACAGTAAGCCCAACCGATGCGTAACGAAGGTAATCCGTAAATTTTTGAAAAAGTGCGTGTAACGACTATGTTTTCAAACCTGTCCACTAAAGCCAATCCATCTTCATAGTCATCACGCATCACGTATTCAGCATAAGCACCATCAATTATGAATAAAACGTCTTTGGGTAATCCCGCGTGCAGACGTTTTAGTTCACCACCTGGGAGGTAAGTGCCTGTAGGATTGTTGGGGTTTGCAATAATAACGACACGGGTTTTATCGCTGACCCGCTCTAACAGCGCATCGACATCAACTAGATAATCTTGCTCAGGAGCGACCACTACTTCAGAGCCTTGGCCGATTGCGTGTATACGGCACATAATAAAGCCATTCTCGCTTAGTAGCACCTGATCTCCCACGCCCGCATAGGCGCGGAGAAAGAGCGCTAATAGTTCATCCGAGCCATTACCACAGATAATTCGCTCAGCATCGAGATTATATACTTCGGCAATTGCGTTACGTAAGCAGGTTTGTGCGCCATCGGGATAACGATTTAACTGCTGCCCGGCACGTTGATAAGCGGTCACAGCAGCGGGACTGGGGCCAGCCGAAGATTCATTGGAAGATAGCTTTATCGGGTTCTCGACACCCTCGATTTCACTTTGTCCTTGAATATAACGGGCTATTTTCAGTACGCCTGGCTTAGGTTGCGGATAACTCATTCAATCCTCTCTGTTATATAAAATTCATTACTTGTTGGACCGCGCGACGCCCTTGATCAGCGGCGGGACCCCAATGTTGAAAACCTTCCAGTTCAGAATGACCGAAAGCAATTCGACCAAAACCTTCCATAATGCGATGCCGAGGTGCCGAATGCCCATCAGCACCAAAGAAAAACCCAGGTTCCGGTACGACATAGGCATGCCCCCAGCGGTTTAGAATGATACCCGCGATATCTCGTTGCGGATCAAACCCCACTTCACCAAATAGAAGAACCATCTGCTGTCGTATTTGTCGCTCATAATCCCGGTAGGAAGTCATCAGCAGCTTTGTTCGGCCTTCGGCGGTCTGCTGCCTTACAGAGAGGCCGGTTTGTGCGAAATGCACATAAAAGGTTAATACCACGGGTTTATCAGGATGCAAAGGCGGCTGATGTCGGCCAACCAGCATGGGTTGCCGAATATTGCAGCTTGAGCCAAATCCGCCTTGCCATCGGCATGCGGTGATCCCCAGGCGATACAGAAAACGCCAATTGGTAAGAGCCACATTCGCAACCAGCATTGGCGCATGGTGAAATGACCGATAAGCCTCCATTATTGGCGTGGGCAAGTCCTTAACTACATGACGATTTATCCAGCCACCAGTGGCCATCACCACCGCTTTGGCCCTGATGGCGGTCAAGTGACCAGCCTTAGCATAAACTATTTTTACGCTTTCGGCGTTTATCGAATCACCTTCATGTTGTACTGAAACAGCCATGCTCCCTAGGCGTATACGAATAGATGACTGGCTTCGGTCAAGCACCGGAAAGTTAATCTTGCCTGTCACAATGTCTTCGAATTTTTCATCACCGGCGATAGACTCTGGCAGAATACCCTTTAAAAAATAACGTGCGAACCCGGAGTTGCCGCCCGGAAAAGAGTGACGTTCACCTATTGGAGCTTGAAATTGCTCTTCGCTGATCAGCCCAGGCATTTGCGTTAAATAGGCGACATAAGCCGAGACTGCATCGCTACCGAGACCAAAAGCCGAGGCTAAAAAGTCCGATGCGTATTGAGCCCCTTCAGGCGCAAGACCTAATTTATTTTCAAGATAAAACTTATAACTAACTGAATCTAATGATCTAATATCTTCTTTTGAAAGATTATCACAACGACTATTTCGCCATGCCAATAACTCCTGTCGCGTAAGGTCGGCTAGTGGTGTTGCAACTAGGTCATTCGCCCATATGTCTTTTCTCCAGCGCTCAACGGCTGAATGCTCACTTGAAAAAAAGTGGCCTACACTGATATTTTCATGGGTACGCCAATAGGTGAAACCATAATTATCGTGGCCAAAACGTAAACTCTTTTCATCCTTTGGCCAAGATTGATAAGGTAAATCTCGGGGTATATTAAATTCAGCGTAATATCGAGCATCACCTGTGGCGGATTCAGTATCTGTGGTTGTGGGTGGCATAAAGAACCCATTGGCGCCTTGTGGTGCGATTAAAGTAGTGTTGTTGACAGAAAATTCATTTTCCTTGGCTTCGCCCCCGAATAATGGGTGATTATCCAACATTAAACAGGTCTGGCCAGGTCTTTTATTCTTCTTAAAATGCCAGGCTGCACCGAATCCCGCCATGCCGCCACCCACAATTACCAGATCATACTCCTCTGTTACGGGGATATCCGGTAGGTCATTAAAACCCCCATCGCGTACTTTATGGGCAATATTCACCAGCGCAGGTGTATTGCCATGGGAAGAGGCAAAATCACCGATGCCGCCATAACCGTACCAGGACTGGTCCAGGCCGCCTGATACGGAATAGTCAGCAGCACGTGCCTGAATAAAAGGTGCAGCAGAGTAAAGTAAGGCGCTACCGGTACCTAATAAAGTGGTATTGAGAAAATCACGACGTGAAATTTTCGAATTGAGACCAAGTTGCGAATCTGTCTTTTGTTTCTTCATCGTCCTTCTCGTAGGACTGGCTTGTCTATTGGCACAGAGATTTACGGTTCTGAGGCATCATCAAAAACGGCCAAGGTGCCGGAAAAAATTCATCCACCTTAACATCGATAATTGAGGGTCCTTTCTGCTCAAAGGCCTGGCGAATAGCGTTTCTTAGGCTTTCCGGATCATGTGCTGGAAATCCGGAAGCGCCAAAACTTTCTGCCATTTTTACAAAATCAGGATTATGCAGATCAGAGCATATC
>JAIPFG010000148.1 GCA_021736745.1 Pseudomonadales bacterium | reverse complement strand
CCCATGGGTTATTAAGTTTTGCCGGGTATAAAAATAAGTCCTAGATAGATAAAGAAGGGGTTAACAGTATGCTAGTGCCGGTTATTTTGGCTGGAGGTGTTGGAAGTCGGTTATGGCCGCTTTCGAGAGAGCATTATCCAAAACAGTTTATCCCCTTGATTGATGAAAAGCTGTCTTTGATGCAAACCACCATCCAGCGTTTGGCCGGTGTTCCCGGTATCCTGTCTCCTATGATTGTTTGCAATGAAGACCATCGTTTTATGGTAGCTGAACAATTACGAAAGTTGGAGGTGGAGTCCCCGACAATCATTCTTGAACCGGCAGCTAAAAATACGGCGCCAGCGGACGCACTGGCTGCGCTTAAGGCATTGGCTATTAACGAGAAGGCAATACTTTTAGTGCTTCCGGCAGATCATCTTATTCGAGATAACCGCGCATTCCATCAGGCTATAGCCATTGGGAAAAAACAAGCAATCAAAGAACGATTGGTCACTTTCGGCGTGACGCCTACAGGTGCCGAAACAGGCTACGGTTATATCCGTAGTGAGAAGCCAACTGGAATACCAAATGAAATTGATGATGGGGCCTTGTCGGTCGCTGAATTTGTAGAGAAGCCAAACCTGACGGATGCTCAACGTTTTGTCGCTAGTGGGGACTATTATTGGAATAGTGGGATGTTTATGTTCACCGCCAAGGCATATTTAGAGGAGTTAGGTAAATTTGCTCCGGATATTTTACAGGCATGTGAGAATTCTTTTCGAGGTATTCAGCAGGATTTAGATTTCGATCGTGTCGATGCCCAAGCATTTAAAGCCTGTCGCAGTGAATCTATTGATTATGCGGTGATGGAGCATACCGGAAAAGCCGTTATGGTTCCTCTGAACACAGACTGGAATGACGTTGGCGCTTGGGACGCTATATGGGATGTAACTCAGCAAGATGAACTCGCGAATGTGGCGATCGGCGATGTGATTGTCGAAAATGTTCGAAATAGTTACTTACGTGCTGAATCACGAATGATTGCGGCCGTGGGAATTGATAACTTGGTCGTGGTTGAAACAGCGGACGCCATTTTGGTAGCTGATAGAAATCAAGTGCAACAGGTTAAAGCTGTAGTTGATCGGCTTAAGAGGCAGTCGCGCCGGGAAGTCACCGAACATACGCAAGTCTTTCGACCTTGGGGTTCTTATGAGTCGATTGTCAATGCACATCGATTTCAAGCGAAAAGAATTATCGTCAATCCAGGTGCTTCTTTGTCCTTGCAGCTACATCATCACCGAGCCGAACATTGGGTTGTGGTTAAGGGGTGTGCGTTAGTGACTCGTGGGGAGGAGGAGTTTCGGCTTAATGAAGATGAATCAACCTATATTCCTATTGGTATGAAGCATCGGTTGATGAATCCTGGCATCATTCCGTTGGAAATTATTGAAGTACAAACAGGGAGTTATTTAGGTGAAGACGATATTGTCCGGTTTGATGATAAATACGGGCGAAAGAGTTAGAGCCATAAATGAGTTTTTATAAAGATTTCCATAATGTGTCTATCTATTGATTTGAGTGCATAGTGGGCAGAAAGATCCCGGTATATAATGACCGCATAACAAGCTGGCCTAACTAAGGGAAATAATGATGGCTACTATTACGCATACATGGATGCTGCATCTGCATCGGCGAACCAAAAGAATCATCATGATGTTGGCCGATGGGCTAATGATACCTTTTGCTCTTTGGTCGGCCTTCGCTTTACGTCTTGGTTCTATTTCCTACGATCCAACTTCTTACTGGTGGTTGTTTATTTTGGCACCAGCTATCAGTATTCCCGTTTTTGCCAGGCTCGGGCTGTATCGTGCTGTTGTTCGCTATATGGGTCCGCAGGCTGCTGTTGCTGTCTTGAAAGGCGTCACTATTATGACGGTTTCGCTGGTAATCGCTGTTTTTCTATACCAGATTCCAGGAATCCCCCGTTCTGTTTTCGGGATATTCTGGTTGATTGCGGTGCTTTATGTGGGAGGAAGTCGTTTTCTTGTCAGAGCTTATTTTCACTGGCTGGTTAAAATCCATACGGAGCGCCAGTTAGTAGCCATATATGGAGCGGGGAGCGCAGGGGTGCAGCTCGCATCAGCCCTTTCAAATGGAGGAGAGTATCTTCCGGTAGCCTTTATTGATGATAATATTTCTGCGCAGGGTAGTGTCATCAATGGGATTCAGGTTTACTCCCCGGATAATCTAACTCAGCTGGTAAATAATTTAAAAATTAAACAAATACTATTAGCTGTACCATCCATTCGGCGTTCGGAAAGGCAGGCAATTCTTGGAAGGTTAGAGCATCTTTCGGTTTATGTTCGAACGGTTCCTTCTATGCCGGATTTAGTGTCGGGCAAAGTCACTTTGGATCAAATTCAGGACGTGGAAATAGAGGATTTGCTGGGCCGAGATGCTGTCCCGCCTAATATCACTCTCATGTCAAATGCCATTCAGAATAAAAATATTATGGTAACAGGTGCTGCCGGTTCAATAGGTTCTGAGTTATGCCGACAGATTCTAGTGGCTAAGCCAAGGCGGCTGATTTTATTTGAAATATCAGAATACGGTCTTTATAGCATCGAAAAAGAAATTAGCGCTTTTGTGCAGGAAAAACAGTTAAAGACAGAAGTGATTTCCATGCTGGGGTCAGTTCAAGATGGAAGACTGGTGGAAAAGGTTTTAGCTCATTTTAGAGTAGATGTGGTTTTTCATGCAGCAGCTTATAAGCATGTGCCTTTAGTGGAGCATAATATCGTAGCGGGTGTGCGCAATAATGTGTTTGGCACGCTAATGATTGCGAAGGCTGCAGCAAAGGTGCGAGTTAAATCATTTGTTTTGATTTCAACCGATAAAGCTGTCCGTCCTACCAATGTGATGGGAGCGACCAAACGTTTAGCGGAACTCATTTTGCAGGGACTAGCTGATGAATATAAAGAGACCTGTTTTAGTATGGTGCGTTTTGGTAATGTTTTAGGTTCGTCAGGTTCAGTCGTACCGTTATTCAGAAAACAAATAAACGATGGCGGTCCTATTACTGTGACTCATCCTGAGGTCAGTCGTTATTTCATGACTATACCGGAAGCCGCACAGTTAGTAATCCAGTCGACCTCGATCGCTGAAGGTGGTGATGTATTTGTTCTGGATATGGGGGAGCACGTAAATATTCTCGATCTGGCCCATAAGATGGTCCATTTAATGGGGTTGGAAGTGAAAGATGAAGAGTGCCCCCTCGGTGATATTGAAATTAAATTTACCGGCTTACGGCCTGGTGAAAAATTAAGAGAGGAGCTGTTGATCGGTGAAAACTTGACGGGGACTGAACACAGTAAAATCTTACGTGCTGAAGAGATTAAAATGTCTTGGAACGATGTCAATCTGTTGCTATCACAATTAGATAAAGCCTGTGATGAGTTCGATTACAAAAAGATCCGTGACTTGTTGCTAAATACCCTCATTGGGTTTAAACCGAGTCATGCGTTTGTCGATTCTATTTTTATTCAATCTTTGCAGCCGATAGAGCTAAACTCTGAAGGAATAGCTAAAGTCTCTCAACTGTACCCGAATAAGCACTAAGGGACCCACGGTTCAAGCTCAAGAAAACTTCTTAGGAAGGGCGGCAGGGTTGTTGCTATTTGCCCGGTGGCTCAATCAACATTTCAAACACCGCTGGATTTCACTATTTTTATAGTTGACCTCTCTGCGAAACGTCATTAATATACGCGCCTCAATTGAATTGATCCCCGATAGCTCAGTTGGTAGAGCAAATGACTGTTAATCATTGGGTCGCTGGTTCGAGCCCAGCTCGGGGAGCCAATATTGGTAAAAGCCAGTAATTAGTACTGGCTTTTTTACTTTCTGTTCAGGCAAAATCTACTGCTCCCCAAATAAAGTCGTTGGCGTCAACCTGATATGATGTGCCTTCGGAATTAACTGAGAGCTATCTTAGTGCAGCAGTTGCAGGTCATTTCCAAATTTCAAGCCGCCGGTGATCAACCGGAAGCCATTAACCAATTATATCAAGGGGTTGAGGCAGGCCTTGCCTGTCAAACCTTGCTTGGTGTGACGGGTTCAGGAAAGACGTTTACTATTGCGAATCTTATCGAACGAACTCAACGCCCCACGTTAGTATTAGCACCGAATAAAACATTGGCGGCGCAGCTTTATGGCGAATTCAAGGAGTTCTTTCCTAATAATTCCGTGGAGTATTTTGTTTCCTATTACGATTATTATCAGCCTGAGGCCTATGTGCCCGCATCTGATACCTTTATTGAAAAGGATGCATCAGTAAACGAACACATCGAGCAAATGCGGCTCTCGGCGACTAAGGCCCTGCTGGAGCGTTCGGATACAATTATCGTTGCGACAGTTTCCGCAATTTACGGTTTGGGCGATCCCGGTGCTTATTTGAATATGGTGTTGCATCTAGACCGAGGAGACCGGGTGGATCAGCGTTTTATTCTACGCCGTTTGGCCGAATTACAGTATCGGCGAAATGATGTTGAGTTTCATCGGGCTAGTTATAGAGTACGTGGGGATGTCATTGACATCTTTCCTGCTGAATCCGACCGTGAAGCGGTGCGTATTGAGCTCTTTGATGATGAAATTGAGTCGATAGGCATGTTCGACCCGTTGACAGGAGAAATGTTGCGGCGTATCCCTCGAATTACCATTTATCCAAAAACCCATTATGTCACTCCCCGCGAAACGTTGCTTGATGCCGTGGGTAAGATCAAAGAGGAGCTCAAGGAACGGCTCGAGCAACTAAGAAATATGAACAAACTGGTTGAAGCTCAACGATTGGAGCAGCGAACAAACTTTGATGTAGAAATGATTTTGGAATTGGGTTATTGCACGGGTATTGAGAACTATTCACGGTACTTATCCGGTCGTGCTGAAGGCGAGTCGCCACCGACCCTGTTTGATTATTTGCCGAAAAATGGTCTGTTAGTCGTGGATGAGTCACACGTCACAATTCCTCAGCTTGGGGCTATGTATAAGGGTGATCGTTCCCGCAAGGAAACGTTAGTGGAATACGGTTTTAGACTGCCCTCAGCGCTGGATAACCGCCCAATGCGTTTTGATGAATGGGAGCGCAATGCGCCGCAAACTATTTTTGTTTCCGCTACTCCTGGGTCTTATGAGGCAGATCATGCCGGACAGGTGGTAGAACAGGTGGTAAGGCCCACGGGCTTGATAGACCCGGCCATCGAGGTTAGGCCTGCAACAACACAGGTGGACGATTTGTTATCGGAAATCAATAAGCGTACGACTCGCGAAGAACGCGTTCTAGTGACTGTTTTGACCAAACGCATGGCAGAGGATTTAACCGAATATTATGCAGATCACGGGGTAAGGGTGCGCTATCTGCATTCGGATATCGATACAGTTGAACGAGTTGAGATTATCCGCGATTTGCGCATAGGTAAGTTTGATGTGTTGGTTGGTATTAACCTGTTGCGTGAAGGGTTGGATATACCGGAGGTTTCCTTGGTTGCTATTCTGGACGCGGACAAAGAAGGTTTTTTGCGCTCGGAGCGCTCCTTGATACAAACAATCGGTAGAGCTGCAAGGAATTTACATGGTTCAGCGATTCTCTATGCGGATAAGATTACTGGCTCTATGCAGCGTGCAATGGAAGAGACGGATAGACGACGCCAGAAGCAGCAGCAATTCAACCAGAAACATGGTATTACGCCTCAAGGGATAAAAAAATCCGTGGAGGATATTCTGGAGGGCGCTCATACGCCCGGAGCTAAACCTCGAGGGACCACCAAGCGTGTTGCGGAATCTGTGGCAGAATATCGGTTAAATTATGAAAAGATGTCTCCGAAAGAGTTGGGTAAACTCATTAGTCAATTGGAAGACAAGATGTATGAGGCTGCGAAAAGTCTGGAGTTTGAGCAGGCCGCTAGATATCGGGATGAAATTTCAGAAATACATTCGGCGTTGCTTGGGTGACGGACTGATCTAGGCTAAAGTTAGTAAATCTTTAAGGTTACAGAAATATGGTAACCGCCGACAATGAGCGGGATGCAAGTTAGGGAGTATAAATTTAGTGAGAGTATTGGTAACCGGTTCGGCAGGGTTTATAGGTGCAGCGCTGTCATCACGTCTTTTGGCGCGAGGTGATGAGGTTGTTGGGATTGATAATTTAAACGATTATTACGATGTCTCTTTGAAGCAAGCGCGTTTAGCTCCCTTATTGGATGAGGAGGGTTTTTTCGAAGAACGGATTAATATCGAAGACCAAAATGCCATGTCTGCAATATTCAAGAAATATCAGCCACAACGGGTGGTTAATCTTGCTGCGCAAGCTGGTGTGCGATATTCCTTGATCAATCCTCATGCCTACATCTCCTCTAATATCATGGGATTTATGAATGTCTTGGAGGGCTGTCGGCATAATGGCGTTGAGCACTTGGTTTATGCATCCAGCAGCTCAGTTTACGGCTCGAACACCAAAATGCCATTTTCTGTGGCGGATAATGTTGATCATCCAGTGAGCCTTTATGCCGCCAGTAAAAAAGCGAATGAATTGATGGCGCATACCTATAGTCATCTATATCAGCTTCCTACTGCGGGTCTGCGTTTCTTTACTGTTTACGGTCCTTGGGGAAGGCCGGATATGGCGCTATTTATTTTTACCCGGAAAATACTGGCAGGGGAACCGATTGATATTTTCAACTTTGGTCATCATCGGCGGGATTTTACCTACATAGACGATATTGTTGAGGGGGTGATACGCACCCTTGATCAGGTGGCGGCGCCAAACCCCGATTGGAATGGCGATATCCCCGATTCTTCCACTAGTGCCTCGCCTTACCGGTTATACAATATTGGGAGTAATAATCCGGTTGAATTAATGCGCTATATAGAGATTTTGGAAGATTGTTTGGGACAGAAAGCAGAAAAAAACCTGTTACCCCTTCAGCCGGGTGATGTCCCTGATACTTATGCCGATGTGGATGCACTGGTTCAGGATGTGGGTTATAAGCCAGCAACACCCATAGAGCAGGGGATAGCGAATTTCGTTGACTGGTATCGAAAATACTATCGTTGCTGATTGAGCCTCTGCGAACACGAAAAAGATAAATAATACTGAGAGAATCTATCTATTTTAGCTTGAGCAAGCGTCTCTCTGGTGGTATCTTACGCAGCTCGAATTAGGCGCGTAGCTCAGTTGGTTAGAGCACCACCTTGACATGGTGGGGGTCGTTGGTTCAACTCCAATCGCGCCTACCAATTCGTCTCCTTGTTCTACGAGTTGCAGCTCTGGAATCTCCGACAGATGTCACTGTCGTTTTTTATCCTTTGGTAACGTAACATAAACGGCTCTAAGACGAGTCGTGGCTCCCCGAGTGCTTAGTCAGAACCTTAGTAATTGCTTTTCGGGAGAGCACTAAAAAATCGTGTGTTTTCCCTAATTAACTGCTCCAGTTCCGCATAAGATGCATCGATACTTTTGCCGGACGTATCTAGAACGGCATTGGCCTTTTTATAAAAAGGTCTACGTTCAACCAATATTTGCCTTAAGTCGGCCATTGCTTCTTTGTTATTTGCCATTGGCCGCATATCACCCTGATTGATAACCCTTTGCATATGTTCTTCCGGTGAGGCTTTCACCCA
>JAIPFG010000147.1 GCA_021736745.1 Pseudomonadales bacterium | reverse complement strand
ACCGTATTGATGGTGATCCTGATGTCTATTTTTGTCACCCCCTTTGGGGTAGTGGCTGCGGTATATTTAAGGGAATATGCCAAGCAGGGACTGGTCACACGCATTATTCGCATCGCCGTTAACAACCTTGCCGGTGTCCCATCGATTGTCTACGGGGTATTTGGTCTGGGCTTTTTTGTCTACTTTCTCGGTGAAAAGATTGATCACCTCTTTTTCCCCGAGGGTCTTCCTTCCCCCACTTTTGGCACACCGGGATTATTGTGGGCGTCAGTCACTCTGGCGTTACTGACAGTGCCGGTCGTGATTGTTGCTACCGAGGAGGGCTTGGCGCGTATCCCAAGAACCGTACGCGAAGGTAGCCTGGCGCTTGGCGCCACCAAATTTGAAACACTTTGGCGCGTCATTTTACCCATGTCGAGCCCCGCGATGATGACGGGGCTTATTCTTGCCGTGGCCCGGGCGGCAGGGGAAGTGGCCCCACTCATGCTGGTCGGCGTGGTAAAATTGGCACCCTCGTTGCCCTTGGATGGCAATTACCCTTATCTGCATTTAGACCAAAAGTTTATGCACCTGGGATTCCATATTTACGATGTCGGTTTCCAAAGCCCCAATGTTGAAGCCGCCAGACCGCTGGTGTACGCCACCGCCTTTTTACTGGTTGCCGTTATTGCAATTTTGAATTTCAGTGCGGTTTCCATTCGTAACCATTTACGCGAAAAATATAAGTCATTGGAAATGTAATTATGAGTGAATCGATGGTTTCAGATAGAGACGACGCCAAAACTGAACGAACAAGAACCCATGCTATCGATATGGCGGCATTGGATCGACGACCGCAAGTCTTGGATATGAGTACCGAGGCAACGGCCATGGGCGTTGATAGCCTGAATTTGCACTATGGCGAAAAGCAGGCATTGTTTGATATTAGCCTGACGATTCCCAAGAAAAGAGTCACCGCCTTTATCGGCCCCAGCGGTTGCGGTAAATCCACCCTGTTACGCTGTTTCAACCGCATGAATGATCTGGTTGAAGACTGTCGTATTTCAGGGGAAGTCTACCTGGACGATAACAATATTTATGATAAAAATGTTGAGGTTGCGGAACTGCGCCGTCGCGTCGGCATGGTTTTCCAAAAACCCAATCCTTTCCCCAAAAGCATTTATGAAAATGTCGCCTATGGTCTTCGCATTCAAGGTATCTCGCAAAAGCGAATCCTGGATGACACCGTGGAGTGGGCTCTCAAAGGCGCGGCACTGTGGGAAGAAGTGAAGGATCGCCTGCATGACAATGCGTTGGGTTTATCCGGCGGCCAGCAACAACGTTTGGTGATTGCGCGCACCATTGCGGTTGAGCCGGAGGTCCTGTTACTGGACGAACCCGCTTCGGCATTAGACCCGATCTCTACCTTAAAAATTGAGGAATTGATCTATGAGCTTAAATCAAAGTACACCATTGTTATCGTTACCCACAACATGCAGCAGGCGGCGCGTGTCTCAGACTATACGGCCTTTATGTACATGGGAAAAATGATCGAATTCGGGGATACCGATACACTGTTTACTAACCCGAAAATCAAGGCCACAGAAGACTACATTACCGGACGTTATGGTTAAGGCTCGTAGAAATCCCTAACCCTCTCCCATTGGAGAGGATATTGATGACACTGACAGAATCTGGAGCAACACATGGCCCTCAACAAAGACACCTATTCTCATCATATCTCTCAGCAATTTAATGATGAGTTGGAAGATGTAAAAAGCCGACTATTGGAAATGGGCGGACAAGCGGAGAAACAATTGGGTGACTCCATTCATGCACTGATAGAAGCGGACAGCGCCTTAGCGGAGCTAGTCTGCGAAAAAGACCGCAAGGTCAACCGCATGGAGTTGGATATCGATGAGGAATGCCGCCGCATTCTGGCGCGACGCCAACCGGCGGCAAGCGATCTCCGTTTAGTGATGGCCATCAGCAAAGCAACGACGGATTTGGAACGCGTGGGGGACGAATCCAAACGCATCGCCCGCTTAGCCATACAATTATCGGAAACCGGCGAAGCCCCGAAAGGCTATGTGGAAGTTCGCCATATCAGTGAAAAAGTGCGCCAGATGATGCACCAGGCACTCGACGCCTTTGCCCGCTTCGATGTGGATCTTGCCCTGGAAGTTGCCAAAGCAGACAAAGATGTGGATATAGAGTATGCCTCTGCAATACGTGAACTCATCACCTATATGATGGAAGATCCTCGCAGTATTGGCCGCGTCATTAACGTCATTTGGGCTTTACGCTCATTGGAGCGGGTAGGCGATCATGCACGTAATATAGCTGAGCAGGTTATTTATCTGGTTAAAGGCACCGATGTGCGTCATATCAGTTATGAGCAAATGGAAGCAAAGGCGCAGAGTTAATCATCAGGGATTCTCTGATGAAGACCCATAAAACAGCTCACCACGGGTTATTCCACTAGCCACCAACAGGAACAAGAAGCGCTCTCAAGAACCCAGCTGAGAGCGTTCACCTGAGCAATGACAGATTCTTTCTTCGTACGTTTTTAACTAACATCCAAAACCGCTGTCTGCTTAAACTTAGCCCATAAAAACAAGGCCCATGGAAAGATTATTTTTCAAAAACGGGTCTTGAAATTTCTTCCGAAGATCATAAATAAATAACCACTGACCCAACCGCTCCTTGAGACTGGGATGGTTGGATAATTAATTGTTTTTATTACGTATTACTTCCATTGGAGGATGTGTTATGAACACGATTGATTTAACCCCACTTTATCGTAGCAGCATCGGTTTTGACCGCATTGGTGCCATGCTGGACAAAGCCCTACTCAGCGATCATACCACCCCGACCAATCCTCCCTACGATATCGAAATACATGACGATAATCAGTATGCCATTCGGTTGGCGGTGGCCGGCTTTGATCTTTCAGAGCTGGTAATACAGGTCGAGAAAAGCGTACTCACCGTGACGGGCAAAAAAGCCGAGGATAAAACGGAACGCCAGTATATTTATCAAGGTATTTCCAATCGAGCATTCGAGTGTCAATTTAACCTGGCTGATCATGTCGAGGTCACTGGTGCGGAATTGCATAATGGCCTGCTCACCATTCATCTGGTTAAGGAAATTCCGGAAGAAATGAAACCAAAATCGATTGCTATCCATGCCTCAGACCCGGCAATTGACCGGAAATCCACCAGGACCAAAGTGGCATGAGGGCTGAACAGGAATAGGCAACTTTCTATTAGAGGAGATATCTGTATGGATTTCCACAAATTTAATCCTTGGAATTGGTTTAAACACGAAGAACCGCATGCTCAGGCGGGGGGACAAATCCCGATTAAACGCACAGCCAATGCGCTTGATATGCCAACGGCTCATCAGGAGCTCTTCAGTCCGGTACAGCAGCTGCATCAACAAATTGACCGTTTGTTTGACCATGCTTTCCGCAGTTTTGGCTTGCCTTCTGTTTTTTCCAGCGTAGAGCCCTCTGGCGGACTGGGCCTAACCACCTTTCGTCCTGACCTCAATGTGTCCAGCGATGATGCGAACTACCAGATTTCACTGGAAGCCCCGGGTATGACGGAAGCGGACCTGTCAATTGAGGTTAAAGGTGATGTACTGACGATCCAGGGCCAGAAACAAGAAGAGCAGGAAAGCAAAGATCGCCACTTTTATCGTGTGGAACGACGTTATGGCCATTTCCAAAGAACGCTGGCATTGCCGGATGATGCGATTGTCGAAGAAATCCAGGCCAGGATGAATGATGGCGTGCTGAACCTTCTGATTCCCCGCAGTCAAACAGAGGATCGTTCTGTTAAAAAAATTACCATTAACCAGTGATAAATTTGGCGGGCGGCATAATACTCACCGCCCGCTTTTCATTTCCAATATTCCGTCAATGGAGGTTGTTCATGCCGCAGGCATACCGTCTCTTTTTTGCATTCGTACTGATCTTTCAGATAGCTTTTGCTCAGGCGGCCTTACCGCTGATTGATAGCAGTGGCGCCAAATTGCCATCACTGTCGCCCATGTTAAAGGAGGTGAATCCTGCCGTCGTCAATATCGCCACTTTTTCCAACCAGCAAGCCTACAATCCACTCTTGAACGACCCTTTTTTCAGGCGTTTTTTCAATATTCCTGATCAACCACAATTTCAACAACCAACTCCTCAGAAGCGGCAGCAAAGCGCCGGCTCCGGTGTTATCGTCAATGCGAAAGATGGCATCGTTATGACTAATTATCATGTCATCAAAGGAGCGGATGAAGTACAGGTTTCACTGGTTGATGGAAGGTCCTTTACCGCAGAAGTGAAAGGCTCGGACCCGGAGTTAGATATTGCCATTCTCGCTATTAAGGCGGAAAACCTAAAAGAGGTGGCCCTCGCCGACTCCAATGTCCTGGAAGTCGGTGATTTCGTTGTCGCCATCGGTAATCCCTTTGGCCTGGGACAAACTGTTACGACGGGTATTGTCAGTGCTTTGGGACGAACCGGTTTAGGGATTGAAGGCTATGAAAATTTTATCCAGACAGACGCTTCCATCAACCCGGGTAACTCAGGTGGTGCTCTGGTCAATCTCAGAGGCCAATTAGTGGGAATTAATACCGCCATACTAGCTCCATCAGGAGGAAATGTGGGTATTGGATTCGCAATTCCGATCAATATGGCCAAAGCCAGTATGCGACAGATTCTCACCCATGGCGAAGTCAAACGCGGCCAAATCGGTGTCGGCATTCAGGATATTACACCGGAATTACGCGAAGCCTTTGATTTAGCCAATGGCCAACAGGGGGTTTTAGTCACTGGGGTTAACGAAGACTCTCCTGCCGAAAAGGCTGGCATAAAGGCCGGCGATGTCATTGTTGCTGTCGATGGGGTAAGCACCAACTCATCGGGGCAACTACGTAGTCAAATCGGCGTGAAAGCCATTGGCGAAAAACTCAATTTAACACTTATTCGTGAAGGCAAAACCAAATTGATATCGGTGAAAGTGGGTAAACCGCAACAGCTGAACTCAATGAACGATAAACTTCACCCATTACTAGAGGGAGCTCAATTTGAAAATAACCCGGATGGTGAGGGCGTCTTAGTCTCAGGCTTGGCACCCAACTCAGCGGCAACCTATAGTGGTTTACGCACGGATGACATTATCGTCGGTGCGAATCGGATTCGTGTGCGCGATTTGGAAACCTTTAAACAGGCGCTGATGCGTAATAGCCAGTCCGTGCTCTTGCACATTAACCGTCATGGTGGCTCCTTGTATCTGGTAATCCGCTAGAATTCATATTCCAGCAGCAACCTGACGGTCTGATTGGGGCTTTTATCGTCTAAAGCAAAGATAAAACCCGTTTCCCAGTGTAAGTTGCGTCGAATGCCGGTGTTAATATCACCCATTAGCACCGGCCCCAAGGCGAAAGTGTCCTCGCCTTTATAAATCTCCACTGCCGGCTCCAGCTGACGTGAATATCGATAACGCAGCTGAACACCTAATGCTGTCTCCAGCTCATCCTCAATATCTTTACCCCACTCCTGAGTAACAATGAAATTAGCCGTACTACTCCATTGCCCCCACTCTTTTTCAACCAAAAGCCCCGTGGAAAACTCCCAGATATCTAAGTCTGTCTCCTCTTCAATCTCAAACAACAAACCCCAGTCGGCCCAAAACTCGCCCTGTTCAGTGAGCTGCCATTTAGCCTCTAATTCGTAAGCAGTGACTTCAAAGCTTTCATCGTCTGATTTGACACCTACCAAGTAAATTTCACCAAACCAGCGAGCGCCAATAGAATGGCCATAGGATAAGCGATGTAATTGTAAATCATCGCTCAATCCAGGTTGATCGTCCTGAAACAACATCCGATACTCCACTTCCTGCTCAAGTGCATCGACGTAGGGGTGATAGATTTTATCGATGACGGCACCGTCAGCGACCACAGGGCTGGCCTGAATGAGGCCAATAATCAGCCATAGTGGGGGAAGAAAATATTTTATCGAGACCTTTGCATAATGTGACGAGCGACGGCAAGACAAGGCAAAAACCGGCGAAAAAGCGGAGTTTATGCTTATAAATGAGCATTTTGAGACGGTTTTTAACGCCGTATTGCCTAGCGCAGTAATTATGCAAAGATCTCTTATCGCCATTGAATCTATTTTAAATGTGTTACCGTTCATTGTCTTTTCAATTCGGTGCAGTAGAGGGAGGTTGTTTCACTGAAACGAACCCACAAATCAAAATGAGTAAGGCCGCCGCCAAATAACCCATCCCTTGTGCAGTGGAAGGCGTCGCTTCATAGCCTATCAGCGCATACAACAGACGACCAACCAAAGAGTATTCTGACAGGAGTGAAGAGGTGTCCCACAACTGCCCGGTAGGGCTAATCCAATCAGCCTGGGTTAATAGCAAAACAGCTTGCGCGCACATATTTCCACCGATTAACGCCAGCAACACAATTCCTATACGCTTCAACCACTCCGTCATTAAACCTGAGAGCAGGTAGTATAATAATATCCCGATACTGATGCCTATTCCCGCTCCGATAGCACTACCAGCAAACGCAGAACTGATTTTATCCGGATGGGCCATCACCCCCTGAAGATAAACGTAAATTTCCGAGCCTTCTCTGGTGACGGACAAAGCCACTGCCGCTAAACAGCTAATACTCAATAGATTTTTTGACCCGGCAGCCACGGTCGTTTGCCGCAAAAGGAAAGCGATAAGCGCCAGCAACAGGCTGATACCGAACTGCATAGTGGCGTAACTCACTTCCTGTCCGACATAATCGAACCATTCGGAAATCCTCGCAATATTATCTCCAAAAATATAACAACCCATAAAACCAGCTAGCACTCCCGCAGTAATCCAGTGTCGACTCATGACACGTTGCGTGATTGCCAGAAGTGCGCTAATCAATAATGCCCCTTCCAGGATTTCCTGCAGTATCAATGTAATAGAGCTTAGAAACATAATCTGCGATTATTCCTTAACAATCACTTTACCCTGTGCTGTTTTAGGGAAAAACTCTCCAAAAAAAGGGTATTCCCCTACCGGCAAAGGACCGATAAAAACAACGCCTTTGGTATTGCCTGCAATCACCTTTTCCCGGTTGAGTTCATAACTTTCAAATTCCTCTGCCGTATCATCCAAGTTTTTAATCAAGAGTTTGACTTTGGTATTGGCGGGCACCTCAACGATAGCCGGGTAAAAGAGATGATCTTTTATTTCAATTTGAATGATCGGCGGCCCGGCAAAACTGTATCTACTTATCAATATCAGAACCAAGCTTAACCAATAAAGGGTCTGAAGATGTCGGTTAGTTGGCAGCATTAGGTCTCACGGCCTTGAAGTCAATAATAAAAGCGCTGCCGGAGTCAAAACTCGAACGCTCCAGCTTAATGTTTGCCCCCTGTAGTTCAACGATATTTTTCACAATGGTCAAGCCTAAACCACAACCGGATATACTTTCATCCGAGGTATGCGCCGCACGATAAAAACGTTCAAAGATACGCTCCTCTAATGCCTTGGGGATGCCGGGGCCTGAATCTTCAACCTTCAAGTGTGCGCCTTCCCGTGTGGCTTGTACTCTAATCCTGATCTGCCCGCCAATGGGCGTGTATTTATTGGCGTTGCTGAGGAGGTTTTTCAATAACGTGTTCAGGGC
>JAIPFG010000146.1 GCA_021736745.1 Pseudomonadales bacterium | reverse complement strand
ACTCAGTATTTTTTGACCAAACTGAGCCGCCTAAACCGCAGTTATTTTGGTTTGCTCTGGCGATAGCATACTCAACATCAGAATATTTAATAATAGGTAAAATAGGTTCGAAAGGCTCTTCGTCAACCAGGCGCGAACCGTCGCTGATATCGGCGACTAGGGTGATGGGGAAGAAATAACCTGGCCCCGGCATTGATTCTCCGCCAGTAAGAAAACGTCCACCTTCTTTCTTAGTGTCTTCCGCAAGCTGACAAACCCTTTGATATTGCTGTTTGTTTTGAATCGGGCCAAACATAACGCCTTCCTCCAAACCGTTGCCAACTTTAAACTGGCTTGCCAGGTTTACTAAGGCATCACAGATTTGATCGTAAATGGATTCATGTACATAAAGCCGTTTTAGTGCAGCACAGGTTTGTCCGCTGTTGACAAAAGCGGTGTGAAAAATTGTTTCTGCGACGGACAGAGGGTCAACATCGGGGAGAAGGATGGCTGCATCGTTACCGCCAAGTTCCAGTGTCAGTCGCTTCAGCGTTGTTGCTGAATTTGCCATAATCCGTTTGCCGGTATTGGTAAAGCCGGTAAAAACTATTCTGGCGATATCGAGATGTTGCGTTATAGCTTCCCCGATATTGTCATCGCCAGTGACCAGGTTAACAACACCGGCTGGAAGCACTTCGTTGATTAGCTCGACGAGTTTAATGACGCTAAGAGGTGCGAGCGGAGATGGTTTTATAACAACGGTGTTGCCAGCCTTTAATGCCGAAATGATATGCCATATCGCAATCATTAACGGGAAGTTCCAAGGCACGATAGAGCCTACTACGCCAAGGGGTTTATGGTGTAATTCAATTCGATGCTGGATAGAAAGCTGTGACCGGCACCGATAGCTACAGTTCCTTTCTTGGCACCGCGAATAAGGTCTATTTCATCTGCCGCCATGTTCAACAATGGCTATAAATTGGCGAATGGTGCGTGGTTCTACCCCTCTAAGGTATAGAGGCATTTGCGGATTAAAGTATGGAAATTTGTATTCATGTATAGGACATTATATAAATTAGCTCTGGTGGCTTAAGAGTTCAATTTGTCATGGGCATTTCTATTTTTTCGATGTTTTTTTCGTTCTCGCCATCGGTTCTTGACTTTCCAAATCCAAAAAAACTGGATCGATAGATAACTTAAATAACCAAAGACTAAACCACAAATGATAGAACCCAGAATGAGTGGTTTTCCGATGGTATCGAAGTTGGCTAATAACCGGCTCCAATTATCATGAACGACTAATTGTTCGTAGATCACAGGGGAATTAAGAAATAGATTGCCGACCCAGTAGTTAAAGTAAAAAATGGGTGGCATGGTGATTGGGTTGGTAATAAAAACAAGGGCGGCCGACAGTGCTAGGTTGCGTTTAAAAAGAATCGCCAGAAACGCAGCAAGCAATGACTGAAAAGGGATGGGTAAGAAAGCGCAAAAAATACCAATAAAGAAAGCGCCAGCAACGGAATGTTTGGTGAGATGCCACAGTTCCGAGTTATGAATTTTATCGCCAAGTAATGCAATCCAACGATTTTCCTTTATTTTTGCAGGATCAGGTAAAAACCGTTTAAATACTTTACGTGGCATAATTTAATATACAGTGCTCAATTTGGAGAAGGAACTCTGATAATGAGATGGATAATTGCTTGCTCGTTGGGCGTTGGTGCTGTCAGTCTTTTTCCTGAATTACCGTCACTTCTCTGGTTATCGCCATTAGCCTTGCTGGGATTGGTTTGCGCTAAGTATAAACCATTCAAAATTATTGCGGCACTATGTTTTGGTCTTCTCTGGGGTTTAATTTACGGATGGCAGGGCCTGCAGCATCAGCTACCCGAAGCTTTTGAAAATATTGACCTTAACGCAACGGGCGAAATTGTGGGGTTACCGCGTACCGCGGAGCGTAAACAGCGCTTTGATTTTAAGTTAGAAAGTCTGAGTTTACCCAATGGTGAGGCTTTATATCCGCCCCCCAAGTGGATTCGAATTAACTGGTATCAAACCGAACAACCGGTGTTGCCTGGTGAAACCTGGCAGTTTGTGGTGCGCTTAAAACGCCCTCATGGATTTGCCAGCCCCGGGGCTTTTGATTTTGAAACCTGGTTATTTCAAAGGGGTATCGGTGCCACTGGTTATGTAAGGGAAGGAAATGATAACCATAAAACAGAAGGGGCGGGAGCGCGAAGACCGCTAGATCAAATTCGATTCTCGCTCTACAGAAAGTTAAAGCAGATTACCCATCAATACCGTTACAGCGCCGTCTTAACAGCACTCTTGATGGGGGAAAGGGCGGATCTTGATGACAGATTATGGGATACCTTTACTCGTACTGGAACTAACCATTTATTTGTGATCAGCGGGTTACATGTCGGGCTCGTTGCACTCTGTGCTTATTTGTTGGTTATGAGGATAGGTCGATGGGTGCCCTTGGGTGCCCCGGCCATAGCCATGCAACAGGTGGCGGCATTCTGCGCCCTATGGGCGAGCGCTGGTTACAGCGCATTAGCCGGATTCGGCTTGCCCACACAACGAGCGCTGATAATGCTGGCGTTGCTTCTCTTGGGGAAAATTTTAAAGCGCCAAGTCAATATGGGAGCCTGTTTTCTGACTGCGCTGCTTTTGGTATTACTGTTGGATCCGCTGGCACCTCGCGCAGTCGGTTTTTGGTTATCCTTCGGCGCAGTGGGTGTTCTGTTGCTGGGCTTTTCCGGCTATTCCTCTCATCAGGGGATTTGGTGGCGCTGGGGAAGACCTCAGTGGTTAGTCTTTGTGAGCTTTATCCCCTTATTACTTTACTTTTTTAATCAATTTTCTCTGGTTTCACCCATGGCTAATTTAATTGCCATTCCTGTTGTGGGTATGTTGGTAGTGCCTTTGTGTTTATTGGGCGGATCGCTGCTCTTTGTGAATGAATCGTTTGCCGGTTGGTTGCTTCAGGGTGCGGACAGACTGGTCGCCGGGTTAATGGTGATGCTGGACTTTTTGGCACGGTCTGAGCTGGCAATACTGCAATATCATCCTGATTTTTCGGCAGTGTTATGGGCTGTTTTCGGAGCGCTGTTGTTATTGGCACCACGCGGATTACCGGGGCGTTGGCTGGCAATGTTCTTTTTTATGCCGTTGTTTGTGGGCAAGCCGTCCGTCAAGCCCGGTGAGTACAGCGTCAGCCTGTTTGATGTGGGGCAGGGATTGTCAGTTTTGGTGGAAACCAATGAACATCGCTTGCTTTATGATGTCGGCCCGGCTTATGACGATAACTTTAATACCGCCTCCAGTGTGCTACTGCCCTATTTTCAACAACGGACTATTCGCTGGTTGGATCGCATCATTATTAGTCATAGTGATAGCGATCATGCGGGATCTCTGCCCTACCTGGCCAACCGGATTGGTTACGGTGACATAGTTTCCGGCTCGGTATTAGCAAAGCCGTTCGATATCAATACGATGGGGTGCCAGTCAGGTTTAAGCTGGCAATGGGATGGCGTTACTTTTCAACTAATGCAAGCAAGCCGGGAGTACTGGAATAGTCAAAACAACCGTTCCTGCGTACTCAAAATTGATAATGGTGAGTTTTCAGTTCTGTTAACCGGAGATATTGAGCGAGAGGCCGAAATATCGTTAATCAACCAATTTGATACTCAATTACAGGCTGATTTTTTGTTGGCTCCCCACCACGGCAGTCGCACCTCCTCGAGTCGTCGCTTTATTCAGCAGGTATCCCCCTCTTGGGTCGCTTTTACCATGGGATATAAAAACCGGTTTGGTCATCCTAAACCTGATATTGTTGAACGCTACCGCCAACGTCATATTAAAATACTGGATACTGTCAGTAGCGGCACCATTAAATTGTCGGTTTCCAGCCAAAACCAACCGATAAAGGTTGAAAGTTATCGTGCGACACAACTAGGATATTGGTATTAAAAGACTGAGCGAATAGCCATGGATTTCAAAGGGTGGGCCGTTTATCCTTGCCCGTTAAACTAATTCATACAAGGTGTTGAAGGAATAAAAATGACTCGTTCTTTAACTGAAACCGTCTTGGCCTATATCCAGGATAAACATGTGATGACCCTGGCGACAACCGGAATGGAGGGCGTCTGGGCAGCAGCCGTTTTTTTTGCCAACGATGGCTTTGACTTTTACTTTTTGTCAGCGCCCTCCACTCGGCATGGGAGAAATATGGCCGATTGTCCGAGCGTCGCTGCCACGATTCAACTGGACTATGATAATTGGCAGGAGATTAAAGGCGTGCAAATGGAGGGTGAGGTCGTTTTGATCGATGGGTTAGAAAAAGCCAGAGCAATGGCTCGATATGCAAAAAAATTCCCTGTGATACAAACAGCACTAAAGACACCATCGGAAATCAGTAAGGCAATGACCAAGGTATCTTGGTACAAGCTCACACCACAACGGCTTTACTTTATTGATAATGCTAAGGGCTTTGGCCATCGTGAAGAGTTAGCGATCATTCGATAATCAAACCAAATTTTCTAAGAAAGCTTGGATCATCCCTTCAAGTTTCTACCAGCATCAATGAATTCTTCAGAGCCTCCGGGCTTTTGATCTTGCTAGCGCCAAATGGCGGCCCCTTCTAAAGAGCCAAATATTCATGATACAAGTCATGATCTTTTCTTTTTGAATTTTGTACCATATCGGACCTTTTGTGAGGTCTGGATACAGGTTTGCCCGGCATGCCTGATGCGATGAACAACAATAAAATGAAGTTGGTTTTATGTCACAGTTAGCTGAGTTGAATAAACCCCTAAGTCAAACTGCGAAGGCTTCTGGTCAAGCTAAGCAACAACCCTTACGTCCGATGATGGGTAACGAGGCGATCGCGCGTGGTGCCTGGGAAGCGGGTGTTAAAGTTGCGGCAGCCTACCCGGGCACGCCAAGCACCGAAATCATGGAAAATCTGGCTAAGTACCCAGCAGCGGACTTGCATGCCGAGTGGTCCACCAATGAGAAAGTTGCCTTGGATGTTGCGATTGGCGGTTCTTTCGCCGGTGTACGCTCTTTAACGTCCATGAAGCATGTGGGGTTGAATGTGGCGTCGGATTCACTGATGTCGCAAACCTACATCGGTGTTAATGGTGCATTGGTGCTGGTCGTTTGTGACGACCCGGGTATCCACAGCTCACAAAATGAGCAGGACACACGAATTTTCGGTCAATTGGCCATGACCCCTGTGTTAGAGCCAACAGATGCTCAGGAAGCGCTTGACTTTACCAAGTTGGCCTTCGACTTGAGTGAGCAATTTGATACCCCAGTGATAGTGAGAAGCACTACGCGGTTATCACATACGCGCAGCTTGGTAAAAACCGGGGAGAGGGTGGAGGTTAGAGGTAAAGGTTTTCTAGAAGAACCGAAAAAAAATGTGATGATTCCCGGCCATGCGCGATTACGACATCGGGCTTTGATGGAGCGGGAAAGGCTGTTGCAGGAATATTTTGAGAATTCTGATCTAATAAGATGGGAGCCGGGCAGTGATGAGGTGGGTATTATTACCTTAAGCACCGCTTATACCTATGTGAAAGAAGTCTTTCCCGAAGCCAGTGTTTTAAAGTTAGGTGTTTCCTACCCATTGCCTGAAGCAAAAATACGTGAATTTTGTTCCTCCGTAAAACGCATCATTGTAGTAGAAGAGCTTGAACCCGTTATTGAAAACCAGTTGAAGGTCATGGGGCATCGCGTGGAAGGTAAGTCGTTATTTCCACGCGAAGGGGAGTTCTCAACTGAAGTAGTACGTGATGGTTTTGAAGCGGCGGGTTTATTGCCACCCACACCAAAATTTGAGTTAATTGATATTGAGCCGATGGCGCGCCCACCTTTGTTGTGTGCGGGTTGCCCGCATACAACGGCCTATATGGCGTTGCGCGCGCTCAATTCCCGGGTATCGGGGGATATTGGTTGTTACACCCTGGCGGCTGTGGAGCCATTAAAGGCAATTGACACTTCTGTGGCAATGGGGTCAAGTATCGCGAATGCAACCGGGATAGCGTTGGCGGGAACAGAAACACGCCCTGTCGTCGCCACTATCGGCGATTCCACTTTCTTGCACGCGGGAATTCCTCCCTTAATTAATGCGGTTTACAACAACGCAAATATTACTGTTGTATTGCTGGATAACCATATTACTGCTATGACGGGGGGGCAGGATCATCCTGGGACCGGACGTAATTTACGTGGTCAAGAAACACATAAGATCGATTATGAGGCGTTGATTAAGGCTATCGGGGTTCAGTGGATTAAAAAAATCGATTCCTACAACATGGGAAGCGTTTATCAGTCCTTGCGTGAGGCAACCTTATATAAGGGAGTGGCTGTTCTTATTTTGGATCGCCCTTGTGTATTGGACCCAGTGAAGCTCAAAGGTCCGGCGTTTCAGGTTAAAGCAGAGAGCTGCACAGGATGCCAGGCATGTATGAATTTAGGTTGTCCGGCAATTTCCTGGAGTGACGAACTCTATGAAGGCCATCACAAAGTAAAAATTGATGAGGCAGCCTGCATTGGTTGCAGTCTGTGTGCCCAGGTTGGTTCTACCAACTGTATTCAGCCAGTCGATGCAGGTTTGTTGCAATGAATGATTCAACCCAAATGAATCTGGAGTCAGCTCAGGCGATGGTTAACCCTCAGTCGGTGAAAACACCCGTTAACGTTTTAGTGGTTGGCGTGGGCGGCCAGGGGGTGATCATGGTCTCCAAAGTATTGGCGGCACTTTGTCAGCAGCAGGGCTTTCAGGTCAAGCAAAGTGAAGTGCACGGGATGGCGAAACGTGGCGGTTCCGTATTCAGTCATGTGCGTTTCGGCGAACAGGTGTATTCCCCAACGATTCCAATGGGACAAGCTGATGTGCTGGTTGCTTTAGAGTGGGCCGAAGGCCTGCGCTGGCTGCCCTATCTGAAACCGGAAACCGGAATATTTATTGCTGACACACAGCAAATTGTTCCACCTTTTGCCTGCCGTGATCGAAAACATGGCGCAGTGAGCGGCTACGCAAAAGAGTCAGTAGCAGAGATTTCTGAATTAATTAGCAATTGTTTTGCCGCCGATGCCGGTTTTATGGCGGCAGAGTTGGGCAATGCTAAAGCGGCCAATACGCTATTGCTTGGGATGCTGTCTACGGCACTGGATTTTCCAGCTGATGACTGGTGCGAAGTTATTTCGCAATTTGTTCCACCGAAAACAGTGGATATCAATATGCAGGCTTTCAGCCAAGGTCGTGACTGGGTTGAACGCTATGACCCGGCTGTTTTGAAAGGCGGTAAAGGCATTGCTGTCAAGCCTGGTGGATTGGTACCCATCCCTCATGAAGTACAATTTGTACTGCCGGTAATTACAGAGGCCTGGTGTAAGAGCTGTGATATCTGCGTCAAATTTTGCCCGGAACGTTGCCTGAGCCTTAATGAAAATAGAATTGCAGAGTTGACCAAGCCGGAACTTTGCACCCTTTGTCGAATTTGTGAACGTCTATGTCCGGACTTTGCGATTTCGCTTAACTATAAAAACTAATTATTGCGGTGGTATCCATGTCCAATTTATCCGAACCCCGTCTGGTAAATTTAGAAGGCAACCATGCCTGCGCGATGGGCGCTATCGCTGCCGGTTGCCGGTTTTATGCGGGTTATCCGATTACGCCC
>JAIPFG010000145.1 GCA_021736745.1 Pseudomonadales bacterium | reverse complement strand
CATGCCACTTCATTGGCAAGTATAGAGGCTTTTTTTTCGGGCCAAGGCTACCATTTAATCAAAGATATCCCCCGCAGGAATTTTATCAACACTTTACATTTAGCTGTATTTAAAAGAGAAGCATAAGTACTCTTCTCTTTTAAATACGAGTCAATACCTTTACCGTTATAACAAATCCCATTTCTCTATTCGACTAGGATTTGAAATGCGGCAGCACTTCCTTACCCAATAAATCCAGGGCTTCATTAAAATCAGGCCCCAGGCAATGACCAAAGGCCACATGGGTCACACCAGCCGCAGCCATCGCTTCAATCTGCTGAATGACCTCCTCCGGTGTACCCGTCACCGAACATTTTTCAACGGACAAATCGGAAACATAGCTTGCACCTTTAGCAAAATCACCCACGGCAGCGGCCTCCCGTACTTTTCTTATCTCTTCTTCAGGAATTCCAGCCACATCCGTCATAGGGCGCAGATAGGGTAAATACACTGCCAACACTTTGCGCGCTGTCTCACGAGCCTTCTCCCGGTTAGCAGAAATAGAACTGAGCGGACCGGCAATAATCTCAATATCATCTGGATTGCGTCCGCTGCGTCGTGCGCCAATTTCGATATTTTCACGCACAATTCGCACATAATCAGGATTCCAAAGACCGTCCGATTTCACCCCTGAGGCGATTTCTCCGGCCAGTTGACACATCTTTGGTCCCCAAGTGCCGATGAAAATTGGGACGTCTTTGCGGTAGGTATCGAAGCGGAAGAAGAGCTCCTCCGTACAAGTAAAGACTTCGCCATGAAAGGATGTATGATCGCCTCTCATTAAGCGTCGAATGATCTCAATGGCTTCTCTAACCATCGTGATCGGTTTCTTTTGCTTCTCAATACCAAGAAATTCCCAAAATGCGCCGCGGGCAATACCACAAACCGCTCTACCTTGAGTAAGCTCATCTAGCTCCGCCAGATTACCCGCATGGTAGCAAGGATGAACAATTTGAGGCGTAATGATGCCGGGGCCAACTTGAATAGTATCAGTGTGCTCGCCAATTAACGTCAGTAACGGCCAAGTAGGTTTAAACATCAGGTCATCATAGACATGGATTTCATCAAATCCATAACTCTCTATACGCTGCGCGATATCGATATATTCTCGAATAGGGTAACTGCCTTGTAGGCCAATACTAAATTTAAGTGCCATACAAACCTCTGTAATCGATTTTAGGAAAGGTTAATTTAGCAGCTGCTACGTCTGGGATATAGCCCCCTTAGCAGAATGCATTGTTGCTGATTACGGGACAATGTTTGATTTCCAGTAAACTAAAATGACCGGAGAAAAGTGGAGCTTAACCTATTTACAAAGCAGAAAAGGATGAAAAAGAAAGGGGCCTCAAGAGAGGCCCCAGCGGCCCTGAGTATCGAGCTCAGGGGGGTATGTGTTTCAGGAACTATTGTAGCCTTCCGGAGAGTCTCTTGTGAAATGATCTTTTCCTCTATCAACAGCTGTTTTTAACCGGCAGGGTTATAACCGAGGTTAAAAATCAAGCAACACGGGTAATGCCATACTATTTTCCCAGATAGCCCGCTAAGATATGAAACAACTGTTGCCGAAAGGCTATCGACTCATTGACCAAATGGTGTCGCGCCTGCGGTAAAAAGTGTACTTTTGGCTGATAAAAGTTTTTATCGATAACACTCAGATTGTATTGCCAGTCGATGGTTGTATCTTCGCCGCCCTGGATCACCACCGGAGATAAAGAAGACCGGTCCGCCTTATCAAAAGCCATTGCCCAACGGATGAGAGAAGCGACCCAGGAGAGTGGCACTCTCCGGTATTGCAATGGGTCTTTATACCTAAGAAATTCGATAAAATCCTCATCGTGGGAACACAAGACAAACTCGCGCTCAACACTTTTTATCCAATGTTTGGATACAGTATAAAGCCAAAGCAATTTTTTCCACCCAATGGGCCTCACTAAAGGGGCCAGTAAAAAAATATGCTTAAAAGGCGAATTTACCGTGTCAAAGCGATGTGCCATCAGATAAGCCATTGCAATCGCACCGCCGGTACTTTGACCGAGCAGATGCCAGGGTTCATCAAAATGTGGTCGGCACTCGGTTACGAAGTGATCCAAAACATCCACATATTGCTGGAAATCGTCAATGCCAGCGGGCTCTCCTGTGGATAAACCATGTCCGGGCAGGTCGTAAATCAGCACCGAATAGTCCTGCTCTAAACAAAAGCGAATCATATGGTTAAACAGGCCAGCATGATCAAAATAGCCATGCTGCAGCAACAATGTTCCCCGCGACAACCCAAGGCGCGGTCGATAGTAATGGGTGGCCAAGCGAAATCCAGCGATTTCCCGGTAGCCGAAACCATGGGCTAAATGCGAAAATTCTTTTTCAAAATCAATACCATAAAAACGACAGTATTCCAGCTCAATTTGAGAAAGCGTTCCCGGATAATCAAAATCTATGGGGCGCCATTGCCTTTGGATACTATTCTTATCCCAGCTAAATGACATATGGCGTATCCACGATCACGGTTTACTCCATGTCGGCACGGTACTCACCTTTTTGCGCCAACCCTGTAAGCCTGGCACGATGATGCAGGGTTTCCTGTGCGGCTTTCCAGTTTCCCTCTTTTCCAGCCCAGACATGCAATGCCTCCTGTTGCAACGCCCGGCCGTAGGAATAGCTTAACAACCAAGGGGCATTTTGCTGATTCATTGCATTTAAATAGGCGTCGGAATCTGACGGCGATAAACCGCCCGATAAAAAAGCGATCATTGGCACGGCGGCGGGCACGGTTCTGCGTAGTACTCTTAACGTCTGTTCGGCGACTTGTTCAGGCGTGACCACAGCTCCGCTCTCATTACCCGGCACTACCATGTTTGGCTTGAGGATGACCTGCTCCAAAACAACACCGTGCCGGTATAACGCATGAAACAGCGCCTGAATTGCCGCCTCGGTTGCCTCAGCGCATTGTTCAATACTGTGCGTTCCATTAATTAAAACCTCAGGCTCCACAATGGGTACGATACCTTGCTCCTGACAAAGCGCCGCGTAACGCGCCAACATTTCGGCGTTAATATCAATCGCTCGACGACTCGGCGTACGGCTGCTAATGTGGTAAACATTACGCCATTTGGCAAAGCGCGCACCCAGTTTTTTATAATCAACTAACCGTTCGCGCAACCCATCCAATCCTTGAGTCACCTGTTCTCCAAGACAATTGGCCAACTCGGTCAAGCCTTTATCCACTTTAATACCTGGCACAATATTCTGGCTAGCCGCCAGTTGCGGGATTGGCATATGATCAACAGAGGAGTGCTGCCCCAGGGTTTCCTCGAACAGAATGACACCACTGATAAAGTCACCAAGATGTGGCGTTGAAAGAAGCAACGATCGATAATTACAGCGACTCGTTTCGGTTGAGTCCACACCTATATCGGCAAAACGTTTGGCTATCGTCTTACTACTTTCATCGGCCGCCAGTATTCCCTTACCTCGGACCGCCATCGCTTCTATGGTTTGTTGCAACTCTTGACTGATTATCGTCATCGCTCTCTCCCGGTCACCCGCTAAAAAGCCAAGCACTTGATAACGGTGAGTTATTGGTTTGCTGCTCGCTGCTCCAATATTGCCACAGCCGGGAGAATTTTTCCTTCGACATATTCCAGAAAGGCGCCCCCGCCAGTGGAAATATAGGAAATTTGCTCGGTGACACCGTACTTATCTATTGCTGCCAGCGTATCACCACCCCCGGCAATCGAGAAGGCATCGCTTGCAGCGATTGCCCTGGAGATAGTCTCTGTACCCCGACCGAATTGGGCAAACTCAAAAACACCGACCGGCCCGTTCCAAATAATCGTTTTTGCCTGCTTAAGCAGTTCAGCAAGTGCTTTGGCAGATTCTGGACCAATATCCAAAATCATTTCATTGGCCCGCACATCATTAACAGATTTGATTTCAGCAGTGGCCGTTTCACTGAATTCCTCCGCCACAACAACGTCCGTGGGCAGTGGAATGTGTGTTTGTGCCATCAGTCTTTTGGCTTCCCCAAGCAGCTCATGTTCGCAAAGTGATTTTCCCACTGGGTAGTCAGCCGCCGCCAAAAAAGTATTGGCAATACCCCCGCCGACAATCAACTGGTCCACCCTTTTTGACAGCGCATCCAGTACTGTCAATTTAGTTGATACTTTTGAGCCACCGACAATTGCCACCATAGGTCGCTGCGGATTAGCAAGGGCTTGTTGCAGGGCGAGCAATTCGTTGTTCAGGAGTGGCCCCGCACAGGCAACAGGCGCATATTTGGCGACGCCATGGGTTGATGCCTGCGCCCGATGTGCTGTTCCAAAGGCATCCATCACGAAAATATCGCACAGTTGCGCCATTTTTTTTGCCAGGGTTTCGTCATCGGCCTTTTCCCCAACATTAAAACGGACATTTTCCACCAACACCAATTCACCGGGTATTAATGTCAACCCATCGAGCCAGTCCTGCTCAAAGCGTACCGGTCGCCCCAGCAGTTCCGCTAAATAAGTTGCTACTGGTGCTAATGAAAATTCAGGTTGTTGCTGCCAACTCATGCCTTCCTTTGGCCGCCCCAAATGTGACATCAATATTACCGAGGCACCCGCCTCTAATGCATACCGAATTGTCGGTACGGCAGCACGAATCCGCGCATCACTCGTCACTCTGCCTTCTTTGATTGGTACATTTAGATCTTCACGAATCAATACCCGCTTACCGCTAAGATCAAGGTCAGTCATGCTCAATACAGCCATCAATACATCCTTCAGTCTATCTTTCTTAAAACGTTAGCCACATCCAACATCCGGTTAGCAAAGCCCCATTCATTATCGAACCAGGCCATCACTTTCACCAAGCGCTCTCCGGTGACACAGGTTTGTCCACCATCGACAATAGAAGAACGCGCGTCATGATTGAAATCACAGGAAGCAAGCAACTCATCGGTATAACCCAAAATTCCTGCCAACTTCCCTGTCGCTGCATTTTTTAACAGCCGGTTCACTTCCACAACGCTGGTTGCTCTTTTTGTTTGAACGGTTAGATCCATGATAGAAACATTAACGGTTGGAACGCGCATCGCCGAAGCGGTAAAGCGATTATCAAATTCCGGCAAGACCCGACCAATACCCTTCGCCAATTGTGTTTCGACGGGAATGATGGACGCACTGGCACTGCGGGTTCGACGCAAATCAGTATGATGGTAGGCATCTATCACCGGTTGGTCATTCATGGCTGAATGTATCGTGGTGATATGGCCGAATTCAATTCCGATGCCCTCATCCAGACACTTGATCACCGGTACGATACAGTTGGTCGTGCACGAGGCATTCGAGATAATAGTATCTCCCCTGGTCAAACTGGCGTGATTGATACCATAGACGATCGTCGCATCGACACAGGGTTCCGCCGGTTGCGAAAACAACACTCTTTTAGCCCCACGGATAAGATGCTCCTCGGCAGATACTCGATCGGTAAAACTGCCGGAACATTCCAGGACAAGGTCAACCTGTCGATCGCCCCAGGGCAATTGATTCCGCTGCTGGAAATGGGTAACCGGAATACTATCACCATTGACGATAAGTGTATCGCCGTCCGCTGCAACTTCGCCGCGAAAACGGCCGTGGGTAGAGTCGTATTTGGTGAGATGGGCAATGGTTTCAATGTCAGCAAGTTCGTTAATAGCAACAATGTCCATTTCATGTTTGTGCGCTGACTCATAGAGTGCGCGCAACACACAGCGACCAATTCGGCCATAACCATTAATTGCTAATCGATAAGACATTACGCACCCTATAAACCAGTTAACTCAGTCAGCGTCAGCCTTGGTTTTTAGCTAAAGTAACGCTTTCACCTGCTGCACGATATTTTCAGTGGTGAAGCCGAAATATTTCATCAATTCACCCCCGGGTGCAGATTCGCCAAAGCTTTTCATCCCAATCACACGGCCGGCCAAACCGACATACTTATACCAAAAATCCTGATGTGCCGCTTCTACCGCCACACGCGCAGCAATATTTCCCGGGAGTACCGCTTCCCGATAGGCTCCATCCTGAGCATCAAAAAGGTCTGTCGACGGCATGGACACCAGCCTCACTGAAATACCCTGTTGCTGCAGCTGCTCCGTCGCAGCCAAGGCAATGCTGACCTCCGAACCTGTTGCGATAATGATGGCTTGGAGTGTTTGATTACCCTCTTTAAGAATATAACCACCGCGCTTTATGCATTCTAATTGCTCATCGTTACGTGGCATCACCGGTAAAGACTGACGCGAAAAAATCAAGGAGGTTGGGCCGTCTTGACGTTCAATCGCAGACTGCCAGGCAATAGCTGATTCTACCGTATCACAGGGACGCCACATGGACATGTTAGGCGTACTGCGCAAAGAGGTTAACTGTTCTACTGCCTGGTGAGTCGGGCCATCCTCACCGAGGCCAATGGAGTCATGCGTATAGACAAAGATACTACGCAATTTCATTAACGAGGCCATCCGCACCGCATTGCGGGCATATTCCATAAACATCAAAAAAGTGCCCCCATAGGGAATAAATCCGCCATGCAAGGCAATACCATTCATGATGGCCGACATACCAAATTCACGTACCCCATAATATATATAGTTACCCGCCATATTGTCCGGGGTAATCGGCTGACTGCCACTCCAATTGGTCAGGTTTGACCCGGTTAAGTCCGCCGAGCCCCCCAGGAGCTCCGGCAGTAACGGCGCGAAAGCGTTAAGGCAATTCTGAGAAGCCTTGCGCGTAGCAATATTCTCAGCTGCAAGCTGAACTTTTTCAGCGTACGCTTGAGCAACTTGCGCAAAATTATTCGGCAATTCACCCTTACTACGACGCTCAAATTCTGCTGCTTGAGCCGGATAAGCCTCGCGGTATCCGTCAAACAGGTTTTGCCAGCTCAACTCTGCCTGAGCGCCACGACTTTTCGCATTCCACGCTTCATAAATTGCTGCAGGTATTTCAAAAGGCGGATATTGCCAACCCAGATTTTCTCGCGCGGCTTGTACCTCATCGGCACCTAAAGCAGCACCGTGCACGCTTTCTGTACCTTGCTTGTTGGGAGCACCAAAACCAATAATGGTTTGGCAGCAAATCAGTGTCGGCCTTTCAGTATTTGCCCGCGCAGTCTTGAGGGCGATTTGAATTTCTTCCGGATCATGCCCATCAACATGCGCAATGACCTGCCAACCATAAGCCTCAAATCGTTTTGCCGTATTATCGGTAAACCACCCTTGTACTTCACCATCGATAGAAATCCCATTGTCATCATAAATAGCAATCAGTTTATCCAACCCCAGGGTACCGGCAAGAGAGCAGACTTCATGAGATATCCCTTCCATCAGGCATCCATCGCCAAGGAATACATAGGTGTGGTGGTCAACAATTGGGTAATTTGGCTGGTTAAACTGTGCCGCTAAAATTTTCTCCGCCAACGCCATGCCGACAGCATTGGCTATTCCTTGACCCAAGGGGCCAGTGGTAGTCTCCACGCCCGGCGCGTAGCCATGCTCGGGGTGTCCAGGGGTCTTTGAGTGCAACTGCCGAAAATTCTTTAGGTCATCAATACTGATTTCATATCCCGCCAAATGCAGCAGTGAATAAAGCAACATCGAGCCATGTCCGTTCGATAGAACAAAACG
>JAIPFG010000144.1 GCA_021736745.1 Pseudomonadales bacterium | reverse complement strand
GTAATTAAAAATTTCGTTTGTGTTGGCGCCTTCCAACACTTTATCTCGAACTGACTTGACCAATTCAATACTTTTGATTTTCCGCGCTAAAGGCGCTTCTCGACCTGCAATTTTAATTGCTGTTAAGCCGTTGCGCATAAAGTCATCAATAGCGCAGAGCCCACAGGGACCAAAGGTATATCCCTGTTTTGTAGTGGCAAAGCCACAGCTGAATTTGTACCAGGTCCATTCAGCATAGTCTTTTTCATTTTCGAGTAACAAGGCTTGTTCGGCTGCATCGATCTCCATGCCATCTGCTCGGTAATAGCTATGACGATATTTATCCAGACAGATTGGTCCTCCGTATTGTTGCGGTAAATGGAGGGTATGACAAACACCTTCTTCGTAAATACAGCCATCGTTGAGGACGAAGGCTTCAAATTCCAACTCGGGTAAGGAATTGATCATGGCTTTGATTTCGCTTATTTTCATGTAACGAGGGAAAATGATGCGGTCTGCGCCAAATTTTTTAAATAGCTCAGCCGATTGGGTATTTCGGCATGCGGCGATAGAACTCAAGTGTAAACGGGTGCCCAAATCCATTTGGCTGATTTCCAGAAGTAGTGCGGCATCGGCGATAATGATGGCGGCGCCCCCTTCCTCTGAGAATCGTTGGGCAAGATTGAGTAAACATTCGGCTTGTTGTTGGGTGTATTGCTGAGCATTCAGGACCAACATTGCTTGCTTGCCTGCGGAACCTGTGGTGTCAATGATTCTGCGCATATCACGGTAGTCAGTAATATTGCCGAACATCCGTCGACTCATGCTGGAGTGCCCGAATTTCTTTAGCCAATCCTCCGGTGCCATGCCGAAATAAATTTCATCAGCTCCGGCCTCCAGAACGGGTTCCAGTTCACTGATTTTGCTAATGGGGGCGACGATTTTCATTCCAATCTCCGGATAGAATGAGACGGTTGATCCAGCCATTATGAAGTGCCTGTGCGAGCACGTGTTCCTGTGTATTAGAATAGCGATAAAAGAGAGTATTACCGCGCATGAAAGTTTTGAGTTCATGCGGACTCTGCTGACTTTTGCGCTCCATTTTGCTGAAGTAAGTTAAGCATTCCTTTTGGCAGTGATGGCCCGGGGTAAATTTGTTCTGTTTGGTCAGGTGTGTTGAACCGGAACGGCAAATGCGGCCTTTGAGCGTGTAGGCAAAGGGGAAATGTACCGATAAATCTAGGTCCTTGGGTTCAAAATCAGTTACCTCAGCAAAGGGGCGTATCTCCGTTTCTAACATGGAGATATTAAAATGCTTCATCATTTGCTTGAAAAGTGTTGATTGCCTGTTAGGGGCTGCTGCCTGAGCCCATTCCGCTGAGGGTAACCGAGGGTCTTTGATCATTTTGCACAGTTGGCGGCCAGCGATGAGTCTCAGGCGGCAGAACTTTTCAGAGATTAAGTGCAGTACGCCAAAATCATTGCACACTACTTCGCTTTGGTCGGGTAGCAGCGGCAACAATTTCGTGAGTTGCATGATGCCCTTATCGGCTAGCATCGGTGTGGATAAGGTTAAGGTCAACTGTCTTTCCCGGCACCAACCAATTAAGTGGGATAAATCTCTTTGGCAGGGTAGTAAACGCTCACAAAATTCATTACCAAACTGGATGCCTTTGATAGTCCGACCTGAAATATCGGCCGGAAAAATGGTGGCATCTCTCTCAAGTGCGGACAAACAAACGGCGACAGTCAATGACGCTAGAGCATCTAATTTTCGGGCTTCTTTTGGGTCGGTGAAAGAGAGGTATAAATCCGGGTAATGTTTCATGATGCGTATGACAATGTTCTCTGTTTATTCGGAAACAAATTTGAGAGAACCATTAAACCATACAGTCGTACTAAAATGTATTCGTTGACCCCGGCTTAAAAGGAAAGATGCCGTAAATTTGATTTACGACATCATGGTGTATCGGTGAAATTTCTGACGAATAAACGTTATAAATAAATAATCATCGATTTTTGCGGTTCTTCGCAGTTAATTAGGTCGACCCGTTTATGTCGAATTTTGTAGCCGTCCTTATCTTTGGTGAGTCGGTGAGTATAGCTGCCACCGTACATGCGTTGTTCGCCCATATAATTCACCAGTGCATGAAAGTTGGAGGTGATCGTACAGTCGCCGGTGCTGGCATCGAGCTCAGCCATCTGGATATTACTGATAATATGGGAGCAGCGAATTTTGTAGTCCTTGGATGCGGCTCGAGGATGCACAAAATTTCGTCGTCGTATCTCCATCATGACATGGTCATCGTAGATATGTGAGAGTTCAAATTCCGGGTCTTCTTGGTCTTCCCGGGCGGGCATCCAGTAAGTGCCGTCTTCCGTATAGAGCTCAATCCAACGATCCAAATCCGGTTTGTCCAAAAAGGACGCTTCTTGGTAAAGCAATTGTTCGATGTCGCGAATAGAAGGGTTGGCGGATATGATCGTTGTCATTTAGGCCACCTCCTGAGCGAGTTGTTCTCTTGTCATGTAGTCTTTCCAAGCTTTGTATTGCGTGCGTATGTCCAGGTCGCCGGTGAGCAATCCGTGGATATAATCCCCTTTATCCTCATCTCGACCATAGTGACGATGCATCTCGATCCAGTCCGAGCCATTCGATTCAAGGCCATTCTGCATGCGATAGTAAGCGGTTAAATCGTCCGGGCCGACCATGCCGAAAGAGGAATTGATCAGGCGGGAATACAGAATAGTTCTTTTCAGCATGTTATCCGGCGCCCCTTTGAGTCGAAATGACCAACTTTCGATAATGGTTTTATTCACTGAAATAGGGCGCACTACCCGTATGTTCTGAACCGCTGTTTTGGTGGTGAGGGAAGGGTAGTACATAGTGTTGTGACTGTTAAAAGTCAGTATTTCGCGGGTTTTCTTCTGGCCGTAGGCTGCAATCATCAACTGTTCGTAATCATTGGGTACTGAGTAGGCAGCATGAATGCTAGTGCGCCCGCCATCATAGTGGTGGCCGTACTGATAAGCGAACAGATCGGTACTTTCGAAATGTTCATAGGAAGCTCCAAAGGGTGGAATAATTTCCGCCTCGGAACGTTCGGCGGAGTCTTCCGGTACCGTTTTCATGTATTGTAACGCGGCATCGACCACACCTTGGTGCACGACCATCGGGTGCATACCGTCATTAAGATTTTCCGTAAACATTTTCCAGTTACAGTCATGCACATAGCGCATGGGTTTACCGATCACTTCCACTTCACCCTCGGGTGAGCGGTCACACAGATTGTCGAGACATTCGGCCATCCCCGCACCCATCCATGTGGTTAGTTTGGGAGCGGTTGGATCTAACGTAGCAAAGACAAAGCCTCGGTAGCTATCGTACTGGGCTACTTTTTGCATACTGTACTGCGGGTCGCTTTTATCAAAACCGGTGCCTTCGTATCCTGGCATATTTGGTACCCCGACCAACTTGCCGTCAATGCGATAGGTCCAGCCGTGATAACAGCAGCGGAAAGCGCTGACTTTACCGCTGGCCTGATCTACCAGCTTGGCACCCTTGTGGCCGCAGCGATTATGCAAGACATGAATTTTACTGTCCTTGTCGCGGACCATAATGACGGGGACTTTATTACCCATCGTTGCCGTGGCGTATTCGCCAGGTGTTTTAACCTGACTTTCATGGCCAATATAAATCCAGGCGCTACCCCAGATGCGCTCCATTTCCATATCAAATATATCAGGGTCGAGATAGACCTTTCGATGTACTCGCGTCGGCTCGATCAATTGAGCTAACTGTTCGTTGCTGTATTTCATGGTGCTAATACCTCTAACTGAAAGCTATTGATGGTTTGTGTCCTAAAGCGATAACGCTCCAAGGCTTGCTCCACCACAAACCATGAGTGTTTGTCCGGTAATAAATCCGCTATCCGGTGATGCCAAAAAATGAACGGCATTGGCGATGTCATCAGGCGTACCCACCCGCTTAACCGGTATGCTGTCAGCGATTTTCTGTATTTTAGGATCACCTTCAGGAATAACATTGTGAAACATTTCGGTGGCGGCGATGGGGCCGGGGGCTACGGTGTTAACGGTAATGCCGTGTTTTCCCAGTTCTAAAGCCCAAGTGCGGGCCATGCCCATCATCCCAGCTTTAGTGGCCGAATAATTGGTTCGTGTCTCTAGCCCGAGCGCAGCCCGAGAGGTAATCAAAATAATGCGTCCGAAATGGGCTTGTTTCATGGCCGGTAACACGGCCTGTGTCAGACTGATAGCCGCGCCGATATGGATATGGGTCAAATAATCCAGGTCTTCGATGGCAACCTCTTCCAGCAGTGCCGGCCGGATCAAGCCGGCATTGTGCACCAGTGTGGTGATATTAAAATTGTCTGCGGCTTGTTTAGCGGCTGCCTGGGTAGCGTCAACATCGGAAAGATCGACAGACACATTATGTAACTGATGATTATCGAGTTCCAAGGCCCGTCGTGCTAGGTTAATGACCTGATAGCCCTGATTGAGAAATCGTTCACAAATTGCTTGGCCAATTCCAGTGCTACCGCCTGTCACTAATGCTGTTTTGTTGGTCATGTGTTTGTCGCCTATTTTAAAATGAGAATTTGTCAGCCTTTGTGAGAGAGAATTTCGTTAAATCCCATCTGTTCAAGTAAAGCCGGGTCGTGGTTTTTATCGCTATTTTTTTCTGCGGCAATGAGCACTGCCTGTCCGGATCCGTCGACATGGGCGAACACCCTGACAGGAGTATTTTTTTGCACGATGTTTTTGTTGATATGGGCGAAAACAATAGGACCGTTATCCAATTGAATGGAAGCTATTATCCAGGGTAATTTTTCAGTAAAGAAATCTTCATAGCTGTGATGTAATTCAACAGCTGACAATACGGTCCCGCCCGAGGCGGCCACTTGCCAATTCAGCTGATCGCTCAGACATCGATAACAGATTTCCCGGGGGGGATACTGTACGGCGGCGCATTGTTGACATTGTTGGAGCACTAATTCACCTTCGCGAGTAGCGGCAGTTAAAGCATTACCTAGCGCCGTGCGCTGTTTTGGTGGCAGAATCTGACCGGTCATACGTTTGCGCCCCTGATGATGGCGGCGGCGCTGCACAGACCACGATCATAGTTGATCATGCCATAACCACTGACCATGGCATGCATAGCGCCTGACACCTGATTTTGCACCGCTTGCCCGTTAAGTTGGCGAATGGCCTCTACCAAGCCGAGATAACCACCGGCAAAGCCCGCCTGTCCCACGGAGAGTTGGCCACCGGAGGTGTTATGCGGTAAGCCGCCTCCATCAAAAGTCAGGGGTGTGGCGCGGACAAACTGGCTGGCTTCTCCTTCCGGGCAAAAGCCCAAGCCTTCAAATTGCAGCATCGAGATAACCGGATAGTCGTCATAGGTTTCCAGCAGATCAATATCACCAGGCGTTACTTGCGCACTGTTGTACAGGTTGTCGCGATAAGCAGCCCAGCCACCGCGAATCTGCACGGGATCATCTGGAAAGGCGTTATGCAGCTCACCAATAGCAGCGATAGTCGAGTAAGGTACATTTAATGATTTGGCGCGTTCAATCGTCATCAAAAGAAAGCCTTCTGCTCCTGCGCAGGGCATGACACAGTCGAACAGATGTAATGGTCCAGCGACAGGGCGGGCGGTAAGATAATCCCCCATGCTTAATGGTTTATGACCGAGTAATGCCGGTGTGTAATGCTTTGCGTTGTAGCGCTGGGAGACAGCAATGTGCCCAAAGTCTTCTCGCGTTGCTCCGTATTGTTCCATATAGCGTTGCGTGATCAACGCAAAAGCAGCATTCGGGCCTGCAGCACCATAGGGGTACGAAGCATCCATGGTGAAGCGGCTAAATTGGCTGATCAGTTCGCCAAAACCACCTTGAATGGAGGTGTCTGCGCCAATGCAGGCGATAACTTCGGCATCACCGGCTTGTATAGCTCTCGCTCCGCGTTGCATGGCGGCAATGCCGGATGCGCCACCGAGTGAAACCTGATCTAGCCAACGCAGCGTCATGCCAAAATGTTGGGTGAGGGTAATGGCAGAATCAGGGGTAAGGGTAATGCTGGTAATGGCCATGCCATCAACATCTGTTTTTTTGAGGCCAGAGGTGCTTAGCATTTGCGCCAGCGTACGACCGATAAACCAATTCGCGCCTCGTTCGCTCTGACGGCTATACCCGAAACTGGTGGGTGCAACCAGAGCGACTCCTGCGTAAGATTTTGGCTGGCTAATATTCATATGAGCTTGCCTTGTAATTAGCTTATTTCTGTCTGCGCTTTAGCTGGCGTAAGTCGTAACAATTTGCTTGCACCATCAGCTCTCTCCCCAGTAGTTTGACTTCGCCACGTTGCAGTTTCTGTGAAGCGGTGAGCGGAAGTTGTTCGACAAAGGCAATATAACCAGGTAGCTTGTAATAGACCAGTGATTGCTTAGCGTGTTCAAAGATGGATTTTGCTGTTGCCTCGTTAGCTTCTGCTCCGGCTTTTAAAATAACACAGGCCATGACCTCGTCGCCGCGAATTTCATCGGGCACGGGTGTCACGGCCACTTGCTCAACCAGGCTGTTAAGCACCAAAGCGGCTTCCACTTCCAAGGCAGAAATATTTTCACCGCTACGGCGAATAACATTTTTTTTGCGATCGACGAAATAAAAATAACCCTCCTCGTCCTGACGCAGTATATCGCCGGTATGCAGCCAGTTCCCTTCCCATGCTTCTTGTGTGGCGGCATCATTCTTGTAATAACCAGAAAAAAATCCCTTGCGGGGATTGTCCCCAGCGGCGCGCACCAGCAGTTCTCCCGGTTGACCTTGGGCAACTTCAATGCCTTTGTCGTCGACCAGTTTAATTTCTACCTGATCCGAGCGTTTGCCCAAACAACTGGTGCCAACAGAACGAGGCACGTGATTGGCAATAATACAACCGGCAGTGCCAGACTCAGTCATTGCCCAGGCTTCAATGAGGGGAAAACCAAAGCGCTGCTCAAAAGGGGCGTGGTGTTCAGGGTTAACGCCTGCGCCAAAGCCAAATTTGATTTGCTGACTAAAATTATCCTCCGGTGATGCTGGCATGTTCAATAATATTGCGGGCATTACCCCAAGGTAATGGATGATGGTAGCTTTGGATTCCCGCACTGAAGCCCACCAGGTTTTAGGGTGAAAACGGTCTAACTGTACAATACAGCCACCGCTCATCAGCATGGCCATCGAGGAGCAGGCCATGGCGTTCATGTGGACGAGGGGCAGGGGTGTGATGATGCGTTCTTTGCCGGGCTCTTGTTGGCAAAGTCCATCCAGGTTCATGTACCAGCGCCCACACTCCAGAAAATATTCGTTCGATAGTCGGCAGCCCTTGGGTTTGCCAGTGCTACCAGAGGTGTAGAGTATTGCGCACTCGCTTTGCTTGCCCGGCTGCAATTTTGTTGCCGTGAACAGACTGTCGGGAAGACGGTTAAATTCATTAGTTGAAATAACGGGGATCGTTCTTTCTAACTGACTTGCGGCCTGTTCAAGTTTCCTTTTCTTTTCCGGAATGGAAACAGCAAGGCACGCGTCACTGTTATCCAGAAGGTAGGATATTTCCTCAATTTGCATTTCGCCATTAATCGGCACAACGCTCACGCCAAGCTTATTCAGGGCGAACCAATGAATAAAAAAGTCGGCTCTGTTTTCGAGTAATA
>JAIPFG010000143.1 GCA_021736745.1 Pseudomonadales bacterium | reverse complement strand
GCCAAACTGATCGTAAGCGGCACGCTTTTCGCTATTGGAAAGCACCTCGTAAGCTTCGCTCACTTCCTTAAATTTGGCCTCGGTGCTGTTATCGCCCGGATTTCGATCCGGATGATATTTCATAGCCAAGCGGCGATAGGCTTTCTTAATTTCCTTTTCATCGACGTTTCGCTCCACGCCGAGCACTTCATAATAATCGCGTTTTGACATGCTGTTTTTTTCTACCTTATCATCGAGCAAAAACGCGGAATCCTGCTCAATGCCAGGATCCCGCGCTCTTTTAATTCACGCTCAGAGTAGGAAATAATAACAATAGCTCATTATTGCCCCGCTGAGCCCAAGCTTGAGGCTCTTTGCTTTATTTATCGTCCTTCACTTCTTCAAACTCAGCATCGACTGCATCATCTTCCGTTTTTGCTTCAGTATCGGAAGCTGGCTGAGCCTCCTCCTGCGCCTTTTCAGCATACATTTTTTGAGCAAGCACACCGGAAGCCTCTGTCAATGCTTTGGTTTTCGCCTCTATTTCGTCTTTGTTGCCACTCTTTAATGTACTTTCAACATCCGCAATCGCCTTTTCAATAGCTTCCTTTTCTTCCGCTGAAGCTTTATCTCCGGCTTCTTCCAGGGTCTTACGTGTCGCATGAACCAGTCCATCCGCTTGATTGCGCGTAGTAACAAGCTCTTCAAACTTACGATCCTCTTCAGCATTGGCTTCCGCATCCTGCACCATTGCTTCAATTTCCTCATCAGACAAACCACTCGAGGCTTTAATCACAATCGATTGCTCTTTACCAGTAGCTTTATCTTTCGCACCAACATTGAGTATGCCATTAGCGTCTAAATCGAAACTCACCTCAATTTGCGGCAATCCGCGAGGCGCAGGCGGAATATCCGCCAAATCAAAACGACCCAATGACTTGTTCTGGGTTGCTTGTTTACGCTCACCTTGCAATACATGAATGGTTACCGCCGACTGATTATCATCCGCCGTAGAAAACACCTGAGTTTTCTTTGTTGGGATAGTCGTATTTTTCTCAATCAAGGTTGTCATTACACCACCCAGAGTTTCAATACCCAAAGAGAGTGGTGTCACATCAAGCAAGAGTACATCTTTTACATCTCCAGACAAAACCGCCGCCTGGATCGCGGCCCCGACCGCTACCGCCTCATCTGGATTGACATCTTTACGTGCTTCTTTACCGAAGAAATTCTTCACCTTGGTTTGTACTAACGGCATACGTGTTTGCCCGCCAACCAAAATTACGTCGGTAATATCTGACGCACTAAGACCCGCATCTTTCAAGGCGATCTTCACCGGTTCCAGCGTTCTTTCCACCAAGCCTTCCACCAAGGATTCGAACTTTGCCCGTGTAATCTTAACGTTAAGGTGTTTCGGCCCACTGGCATCAGCCGTGACATAGGGTAGATTCACATCGGTCTGCTGAGCGCTCGACAACTCGATCTTAGCCTTTTCTGCCGCATCTTTAAGACGCTGTAATGCCAGAGGGTCATTATGTAAATCAATTCCATTTTCTTTTTTGAACTCGTCTGCTAAATAGTCAATTAGCTTTAAGTCAAAATCTTCGCCACCAAGAAAGGTATCACCGTTAGTTGAAAGCACTTCAAATTGATGCTCGCCATCAACTTCGGCAATTTCAATAATCGATATATCAAAGGTGCCTCCACCTAAGTCAAAAACGGCAATCGTGGAATCACCACGTTTTTTATCCATCCCGTAGGCTAATGCAGCCGCTGTGGGTTCGTTTATGATACGTTTTACTTCCAGACCGGCGATACGCCCGGCATCTTTAGTTGCCTGACGTTGAGAATCATTAAAATAAGCCGGAACAGTGATAACCGCCTCGGTAACGCTTTCGCCCAAATAGTCTTCTGCAGTTTTCTTCATTTTCTTGAGGACTTCAGCAGAAATCTGGGGGGGCGCTTTCTTGTCACCTTTGATCTCAACCCAGGCATCACCGTTATCCGCCGCCTTAATCGTATAAGGCACCATTTTGATATCTTTTTGGACGACATCATCATCAAAACGACGACCGATCAGACGCTTAATTGCAAACAATGTATTTTTCGGGTTTGTCACCGCCTGGCGTTTGGCTGGTTGGCCTACCAGGATTTCTCCATTCTCGGTAAACGCAACGATAGAAGGCGTGGTACGATCACCTTCTGCATTTTCTATCACCTTAGGCTTACCTGATTCCATTACCGCAACACAGGAATTTGTGGTACCCAAGTCAATTCCGATAATTTTACCCATTATCTTTACTCCGCATTCAATTTAACTTTTACAATTTTCTCAGGGTAGCGCTAACGCGATACTGTAAATAACTAAGAACCTGTCTCTAATATTGGAATGATTTACTCTTTTTCAAGCCTGCTCATCAATTTTTGGCGTATCGCGTTCTCCGGCCTTGGCAACAACTACCATTGCTGGGCGTACAATACGTCCATGCAAGGTATAGCCTTTTTGCATAACATGGACGACCGTGTTTGGCTCTACTTCATTCTGTTCGACCATTGATACCGCTTGATGCAATGCCGGATCGAACGGCTCCCCTTCAGGGCTGACCGGTTCTATCTGAAATTTAGCCAACGCCTTGAGAAACATATTAAGCGTTAATTCAATACCTTCCTTCATCGCTTTAACAAAATCGTTGTCGTCCCCGGAGGCTTCCAAGGCGCGTTCAAGACTATCCACCACCGGCAATAATTCTTGAACTATCTTCTCCATGCCAAATTTATGCGCATGTTCAACATCTCGCTCAGCACGTCGGCGTACATTGTGTAATTCCGCTTGCGAGCGCATGGCCAAATCTTTTTGATGCTCCGCCTGCTGAATCGCTTCTTCCAGTTTAGCCCGCAATGCTTCTACACTGGCAAAATCGGTACCATCATCTATGTCTTCCAGCAATTCTGGTTCATTCTGTTCTCGAACCCCATCGGTTGACTGTGTTTCTTTTTCAAGCGCCGTTTCTTTTTCCGCCATCTCTTATTGACCTCCAATATTACGCCGTTACGAACGGTTAAGATGCGCTTAGCTATATGGGGGCTAGCGAGCTTGATTCAAGTTTTTCCTTAAATAAATATCACCAGCCGCTCGTCAATGCCTTCTTACGCCAGCCATCAATGCACCTCAGCAAATAATTCAAATTAATACTGTCCTATCCTTTCATCACAGGATAGCCTTGTTGAGAGAAAGAAATCCGTATGCCGATAGGTGATATCATTTCGGAAAATGTACTCGATAACTGAGAAACACTGGGTTTTGTTTTTTTAAATTCTTGTTATCACTTCGACCGGCGCTAGTGTTCTCATGTTGCCAAGACCTAGTCATTTCCATTATAAAGTCAGCTATCAACTTGGTAGCGATACCCAATTAACTTTTTGAGCGATCAAACAATTCAAGTGTTAACTCATTTAAGCATTAAAAATTTTGCCGTTGTTCGCTTGCTTGATATCGAGCTCAATACCGGATTAACCGTCATTACCGGAGAAACAGGCGCGGGCAAATCCATCATGATTGATGCCTTAGGGCTGGTTTTGGGTGATCGCGCCGACAACAGCATCATCAGGGATGGTGCTGACCGGGCAGAAATATCAGCTGTATTTGACGTCGCACAAGATACTGCTGCTTCCACTTGGCTCGAAGAGCATGAGTTCCAGAGTGACGAATGCATTATTCGTCGCATTCTCTCAACGGATGGACGCTCCAAAGCATTCATCAATGACAGTCCCGCCACACTGCAACAAATCAGAGCCCTGGGAGAAACACTGCTCGACATTCATAGCCAGCACGAGCATCAATCCTTACTGAAAAAACATGTCCACCGACAATTATTGGATGATTATGCCGGCTCATCTGATCTTGCACAGAACCTTGCCTTCACTTATCAAAGCTGGTCAGCCGCAGAAAAAAGATTGTCACATCTGAAACAGCAACTTGAACAACAACGCCAGCAACATGAATTGCTTGGCTACCAACTCGATGAGCTTACCAAGTTAGACCTGCAGGAAGGTGAGGTTGAACAGCTTGAACTTGATCAAACACGTCTAGCTGACGCCGAACAGATATTAACCGTCGGCCAGCAGATTTCGTCGCTATGCTCTGCAGACGGGGTGGATGATACGGCAATTGACTGCATATCCTTAATTGCCCAGGCGATCCGGTTCAGCGACCAGCTCAAGGACGAAGATTTGAATCTACAGAATTGTATCGGACTTTTGGAAAGTGCGAAAATTCAAATCGAGGAAGCGATGAGCAGTCTGCAGCAATATCTGGAGCGAATTGAGGTTAATCCGGAGAGACTGCAAAGGGTAGAACAACGACTTGGTGATGCCTACCAGTTAGCACGAAAACACAGAGTGCAACCCCAAGAACTCATACAGACTCTAAAGTTGCTCCAAGAAGAATACTCTCAACTGGACAACATTGACGAAGAGATTCAGAAACTCCAAACGCAATGCGATAACGAAAAGAAACGATATACTGAATTAGCGGAATCACTCAGTGATTCCAGGAAAAAATGTGCTCAACAACTGAACCAACAAATTTCGACAAATATGCATCTTTTAGGGATGCCCGGCAGTAGTTTTGTGACCCAGCTGACGCCTTTAGACCAAGCCAAACTATCGCCATACGGCAAAGAAGAGATAGAATTCTTAATCAGCACAAATCCAGGTCAAGCACCACGCCCTTTACAAAAAGTCGCTTCCGGTGGAGAACTATCCCGCATCAGCCTGGCAATACAGGTTATTTTAGCGATCAAGACCGATACCCCGACATTGCTATTCGATGAAGTAGATGTCGGCATCGGCGGCGCCACCGCTGAAGTCGTGGGGCAATTGCTGAGAAAAATTGGCGAACAAGGGCAGGTCATCTGTGTTACTCATCAACCTCAGGTAGCGGCTAAAGCCCACCACCATCTCTATGTGAGCAAAAATATCAGTCGTGAAAGCACTGATTCACAAGTGGCCGCATTATCTTACCAAGAAAAGATAGCTGAAATTGCACGCATGCTCGGCGGCATTAAGTTAACTGACCAAACACTCGCGCACGCCGAAGAAATGATAGCACCGGTTTCCCGCTAGCTTCGCTTAGGAAGCAGCATCTAAGAATGACAGTTTTTACATAACCCATAAACATAGTGGCTATGATCAGTCACCTGAAATCCTGCCTGATCCGCAATTTCTTGCTGTCGACGCTCAATCACCTCGTCAAGAAACTCCTTCACTGAGCCACATTTCACACAGACCATATGGTCATGGTGTTTATTAGAAGTAAGCTCGAATACTGAACGGCCACCTTCAAAGTGATGTCGCTTAACCAGTCCGGCGGTCTCAAATTGAGTCAGCACTCGATAGACCGTTGCCAACCCCACATCATCACCGGTTTCAAGTAGCGCTTTATAAACATCCTCGGCAGACATGTGGTGTACATTAGACTCTTCTAGGAGCTGAAGAATCTTCACTCTGGGTACAGTTACTTTCAACCCAACGTTACGCAACTCTTGATTTTCTTCCGACATGCTCGCAAACTACCCCTCTAGCTTTTTTCAGCAGAATTTCGCTATTATGCTATTTTTCGCATCCCAATTGGAACATCTATTGTGAGATTACCTATAAATTTAGTGCTGCTCTTTTCCTGTCTGAGCTTACTGGCCCCGAGCGGCTGTTCATACCTTCCTAAAGTTCCCACCCCGAAGTTACCCAAATTGGGAATGCCCCGACTTGACGCTTTCCCGGGTGTGTACAAAATTGATATTCAACAGGGCAATGTGATTACGCAGGAAATGATCGATCAGCTCAAGCCCGGCATGACCAGACGCCAGGTACAGTTTGTCATGGGGACACCCTTAATGAGAGATACCTTTAATCAAAACCGTTGGGATTATGTCTATAGCCTGCAGCCCGGCGGTAAGACCCGACAACAGGAAAGCGTTGCAATTTACTTTGAAGATGACTTGTTGAGCCGTTTTGAAGGTGACTACCTACCTGGCCAATCTCTGCCTTAACGTCCCTCTTTACTCAGTGGTATCTACCTTCTCTTGTTTGGCCTTATCTGCACGTTTGGCCCGGGACGCCTTCGGGTCAACTAAAAGTGGCCGGTAAATCTCAACCCTATCCCCAGCTTTTAAGGGTTCTGACCTTGGGTCCTTCACCATTTTGCCAAATATGCCCATCGGATCCTTTTCCAGATTAATCTGACTGAACTGATCCTTTATCCCAGATTTTAGAACCGCATCATAAACAGTAGAACCCTCCTCTATTTTTACCGGAATCACCATTTGTTTATTCGGAAGGGCATAGGCCACTTCAACCAAAACCAGTTTACTATTATCCATAAATCTCATTCGCTCGCTTACAAAAGGCATCCACCATCGTATTTGCCGCTTCGTTAAAAATACTTCCCAACGCCATCGCAGTTAGACGTCCGGAAAACTCAAAGTCCAAATCCAGCGTCACTTTGCAGGCATGGTCATGCAATGGCTTAAACTGCCAAACTCCCTTAAGGTATTTAAACGGACCATCGATTAGCTCCATTTCAATCCGTTGGTCTTCGGATAACTGATTTTTAGTCGTAAAATTGTGCCCGACTCTTCCTTTTGCAATCTTTAAGCTCGCCACCATTTCCACAGAACTGTGACTAATAAGTTTCGCATTTGTGCACCAGGGCAGGAACTTAGGATAAGAACATACATCATTAACCAAACCAAACATTGCCTTGGCTGAATGCATTACCAATGCACTTCGATGAATTTTCGCCACATATACTCCAATGGTATTTCCACTTCATTCAATAGCGAATTGTAGAGCTTCACCCATAACAAGCCAACCGTAGCCATCAAGATAGCCTTAAGAAAAGACAGCCATAGGCAAAATTGCTAATATCAACAGGCTGCCGAAGCTAACTCAATAACAACATTCAACAAATGAGGGGAATATGTCAGCTAACCGTGAGCAATTTGGTTCCAGAATAGGGTTTATCCTGGCAGCGGCCGGTTCCGCCGTCGGTATTGGCAATCTCGTTGGTTTTCCGGTCAATGCGACTAAAAATGGGGGTGCCGCCTTCCTCATTATTTATGCTGCATTCGTCGTTCTTATTTGCTTACCCGTCATGTTGGCCGAACTTTCATTGGGGCGCCACTCACAGCGAAATCCTATTGGTGCATACAAACGCTTGGCCCCAGCCAATAGAGCGTGGCAGGTCGGTGGCTGGCTCGCGGTAATCACGCCTTTTATGATTGCTGTTTTTTATATGGTCATTACCGTTTGGATTCTGGGTTATTTGGTTGGTGCGGTATCGGGTAACTTAGATTTATTAGCCCAAGAGGGTTATTTCGGCACATTTATTACTAGCCCTGACGTCTATGTTTTGCTCGCTTTACTCACCAGTTTAATTGTTTTCATTCTCTACCGCGGTGTCGCTGATGGCATTGAACGCGGCGCCAAACTTATGATGCCGACTCTCTTTATCATGCTTATCGGGTTGGTGATTTTCGTACTCACCCTGGACAATGCTTTATCTGGTGTAAAGTTTTACCTTATCCCTGACGTCACCAAACTGACTCCCTCAGTCATCAGTGTGGCGCTAAGCCAAGCCTTTTTCTCCCTTTCTCTCGGGATGGGTATTTTAATAACCTATGGCTCCTACATGAAACAGGACAACAGCATTCCTGCTTCCGCTAAAATGGTAGCGCTGGCTGACACTGGCGTTGCCTTCTTGGCAGGCCTAT
>JAIPFG010000142.1 GCA_021736745.1 Pseudomonadales bacterium | reverse complement strand
GTCTCTCAACTCGTTTGGCGGAGTTGGAAAAATACAAAGACCGGCCAATCATACTAGTCTGCAAAATGGGACAGCATTCCGGCGCAGCCGCGAAGGTGCTGGCTAAAGCAGGCTTTGAACAGGTTATCCGCATGTCTGGCGGTATGGCGGAGTGGGGCTCCTCCAATTTACCGGTGGTGAAATCCTAAGATATCCATTGATATGCCGGCAAAAGTAACAATTTATACAACACAATTTTGTCCCTACTGTATCAGAGCACGAATGCTGCTCGACGAAAAAGGTGTTGAATATGAGGATTTCCGTGTCGATCTGGATGCTTCGCTGCGACAGGAAATGGTTAAATTAAGTAAGCGTCATACAGTGCCGCAAATATGGATTGGCGAGCGGCATATTGGAGGATTTACAGACCTCAGTGTACTGGAGAGAACGGGAACCCTGAATTCCCTTTTAGAAATGGAATAACAGAATTTGAATTAGCAGAAAGTGAAAGGAAATGAGATATGGCAGAGAATGAATCAACAAATGCAGCAGCAGAAAATCAAGCAGAGCAGCCTCAGTTCGGTATGCAACGTATTTATATTAAAGACTTGTCCTTTGAATCACCGCGGGCTCCGCTAGCTTTTCAGGAAAAATGGGCACCACAGGTGAAATTGGACGCTAATACCAATGCCAGCAAGGTAAAGGATGACATGTATGAGGTGGTGTTGACCCTCACCATAACAGTTACCAATAATGATGAAACAGCCTATTTGGCCGAAGTGCAACAGGCGGGGGTTTTCTCTATCAAGGGCCTGGATGGGGCCGCAATGGAGCACACCATTGGCGCTTTTTGCCCGAATATATTGTTCCCTTATGCGCGTGAAGCGATCGATAATCTGGTTGTCCGCGGTAATTTCCCGCCGATGCATCTGGCACCGATTAACTTTGATGCAATATTTGCTGAAGCAAAAAAACGTCGAGCGGAACAGGCTGACGGTGAGGGAAAGGATCAGGCCGGTACGACGCATTAGTATAAAATTTAGCGCCCTCCGGTGAAACCCTGCTGACGCCAAGCTTCATAAACTAAAATGGCGACAGTATTGGATAGATTAAGGCTGCGGCTGTTGTTTAGCATGGGAATGCGTAGGCGTTGCGGCGCAGGCGTTTGCGATAAAATTTCGGAGGGCAGGCCTCGGGTTTCTGGGCCGAACATCAGTCGATCGCCAGCCTTGAAACTGGCCTCACTGTACTGTTTGTTGGCTTTAGTGGTTAATGCATAGGTAAGTGTACCAGGTTCAGCCAAATTCAATTCGGCACAGTAGTGCTGGTAGTTGTCATAAAGAATGACGTCGGCCCACTGGTGGTAATCAAGCCCCGCGCGGCGAAGCTGTTTATCGTTCCAGGTAAATCCCAGCGGTTTGATGAGATGTAATTGGCAGCCAGTATTGGCGCAAAGTCTAATAATATTACCTGTATTAGGCGGAATTTCGGGCTGATAAAGTACAACATGAAACATAAATATTGGGGTCCTGAATAAAGATAAATAAATGGTCGCCGATAAAGGGTTGCAACTGCGGAGTGTTTTTGATTTTAGCAAAAAATACCGGGTAACACGCGCGGCATTTGTTTCGACCTAATTATTATTCTGCCGAGCAACTGTCATGACAGGCTAAGTCATTAAGGCAGTGACTGAATAAAGGCTTCAATACGAAATCAGTAAAAGCAAATAATTAAAAAACAGAAAAATCAGTCGAGGAGAACATTCTGCTAAGGCTTTTTGATAAAGCCAGCAAGTTTAATGGATTGGTTGGCGTCAGTGCTGAGGCAAGCGGCGCGCTGGCGCGTCAAAGACTTCGTTGATTTAAATGGCAATAATGCTGTCCTGGATATTATCCGTTTAACAGAGGATGCTTTTCGTGGCTGTCAGCATATGATTATGTGGTTGCAGCAGGTCGAGCCTTGGTAGACGCTGCGGAGCAGCTGGTGAGTGGCCTAGGACTGCAACTGAAATACATTGATACCGCTGAAACCTCCCTTTGCAATTTACTCAACGAAGTTGCTACTGAAAGTTATGGTTGTGCACTCTTGTTTCTGAAGTCGGGAGAAGGCATGGTGAACTTGGTTAAAAATCGTTCACTGTATCTGGCCTGAAAAATCAAAGCGAATCTTTTTGTCATTGATTCCCATGAACCGCTTAGTTCATATACATTTAATCACCTGTTACTTGAAACACAACGCTCGTTAGGCTATTACAAAAGACAGCTGGGACAAGTCTCAGCAACCGAACTTTTGCTGTTACCGTTGGGTGATATTTTTGAACGCATTCACCTCGGATGTTTCGCCCGCTCCTACGCAATGGTTTCGCCTGCCAGCGTACCAATTATTCAAGCATTGGGGGCTGTCGGCAGTAACGTGGGTAATCGTTATGTCGAAACGAAGGTGAATGCTATGCGAACCCGGATTGAGCATGGCAAAAGTTTTTCACATGTAGCGCAAAAAGCGGTATGTTTACAGAACTCGTTTTGCAGATGATCTCCTTGGGCGAAGAAACAGGCACTATGGTTAACTTGCTGGGTGAGGCGGCGGATTTTTACGAACAGGAAGTGGATTACGACTTGAAAGTCTGGGAAATAAAATTGAGTGAATACTATTTTTAGTAGTGGTTGGTTTGTTGCTGATATCGGTATTGTGTAATTTTCCGATGTGGAACTTGCCTGGCGCGGTCAAAGGACGTTAATAGTGGAAATGACTGAAAAGAGAACCTCTTACCTAGAGCTGATTATAGCGATTACCCTGGTATTTATTTTTATTGCCGTGGCGTTAAAAATGTTAGTTAGATTTGCAGTGGATGCTGAGCAATTAGCCGTGGCAGAGGTTGTGCAGAATTTGGAAAAGGCACTGACCAATTTAACGGCCGAACATTTGTTGGCGAATGAGATGGCCGTTTTATCGCGATGGGATAGTGCAAACCCCATTAAATTATTGTCATTCAAGCCCGAAAATTATGCTGGTGAGTTCACCAACCTGGAGAATAAACCGGCGCCAGGGAATTGGTATTTTGATTCTAATCGTAAAAGATTGATTTATGGGGTGAAGCACCAGGATTATTTTTTGGTACAACATGGCGTAAACGCTCAGGCGGAATATCAGCTGAAATTTATTTACGCAGATAATAATGGAAACCGACAATTTGATATCAAGGTAGATGAAGCCCAGGGGTTAAGCCTCGTGTCACTGAATTCTTATGAATGGGATAAGTAACGAATTGAGTTCTCTGCGTTGTGGCGGGTGATGCTGCAGCGACATTTATATTGACGGATGCAAAATAGTGGTGGTCTCAATCCGACTCAAAAGTACGATCAATCATTGATGGCACTTTTCTATTTGATTTGTGCAGATGGCTAAAAAATTTACTCTCCTGGAATTAAAAATCGCCCACTTATTTTCGTGCTAACGGCTGTTTTGCGATTGGCCAATGAAGATACTCTTGCTGCCAGAGTTGAGCAGGAAAATCTGATAGCTATGCTCAATTTAGCTCAATAACTAGCGATAAACTGTCGTCCAATAGGTTTTACTGTCTTTAAGTTATGCCCCGGAGCAGGAATTGTGTGGGGCATGGAAGAGGTACCTTTCGGTGTGGAAATCTGCCTAGAGATTAATGTCATCGATGAAGATGTTATCGTTTTTCGAAACAATTCGGCAGTGGGTCAAAACCTGCAAAATTTGGCGATGCACCTCCGGCCATTTCCGAGGCCACGACCGAGTGATCTGTTGGCGTGAAAATTTTAGCCATCGGGCGCATTGGCATAGCGTGGGCTACTCTATACCTAATTCCTTAATTTTCCGGGTTAATGTGTTACGCCCCCAACCCAGTAATAATGAAGCATCACGTTTGCGTCCGGCGGTTTGTTTTAGCGCCGCTTCAATCAGAATGCGTTCGAACTTTGGGGTTGCCTGATTGAGAATGCCAGGCTGATTAGCACTCAGGGCGAGTTCGGCCCATTGGCGTAATGCACTTTCCCAATCACTTGCCCCAGCCGGGCTGACTGCGGTTTCGTCCAGTAATTCAGGGGGTAAATCACGCAAATGAATTTCACGACCACTGGCCATAACGGTTAGCCAATGACATGTGTTTTCCAGTTGTCGTACATTACCGGGCCATTCCAGCATGCTCAGATAATTTTCAGCTTCTGGCCTTAGTATCTTTGGTTCTACATTTAAGTCGCGTGCGGATTTGTTTAAAAAATGCTTGGCCAGTTGAGCGATATCTTCACGGCGCTCACTCAGTTTTGGTAGGTGGATTCGGATGACATTGAGGCGATGGAACAGGTCTTCACGAAACTGGCCTTTTTGTACCAAACTTTCGAGATTTTGGTGGGTGGCGGCGATAATGCGAACATCAACCTTTACCGGTATATGCCCACCTACTCGGTAAAATTCACCATCGGCCAGTACCCGAAGTAATCGGGTTTGGGTATCAGCGGGCATATCACCGATCTCATCAAGAAATAGGGTTCCGCCGTTGGCCTGCTCAAAGCGCCCTTTGCGCTGGTTGGTTGCGCCGGTAAATGCGCCTTTTTCATGCCCGAACAACTCTGACTCGATCAGATCCTTCGGAATCGCTGCCATATTTAACGCAATAAACGGTTGTCCGGCCCGGGGGCTGTGTTGATGTAAGGCGGCGGCGACCAGCTCTTTTCCCGTGCCCGATGCGCCGTTAATCAACACGGTGACATTGGACTGTGATAATCGTCCAATAGCACGGAACACCTCTTGCATTGCTGGTGCTTCGCCGATAATTTCACTCTTCTTTGTATCAACGGCGACTGTAGTCAGTAAATTTTTCTCGTGGGCATGATTAATGGCACGCTGCACGATGGTAGTTGCTTCGTCGATATCAAAAGGTTTCGGTAAGTACTCAAAGGCTCCGCCTTGATAGGAGGCGACGGCGCTATCCAGATCCGAATGAGCCGTCATGATAATTACCGGGATATTGGGGAAATCGGCGTGGATATGAGATAACAAGTTCAACCCGTCAATACCCGGCATTCTGATATCACAAACGATCGCATCAGGTTGTGTCAGGCTCAGGCGTTTTAGCATGGCGTCGCCATTTTCAAAACTTTCGGTGTCTATATCCGCCTGGGTCAGCGCCTTTTCCAGCACCCAGCGAATTGAGTGGTCGTCATCTACGATCCATACATGGTCAGTCATATCTGGTTATCTGCCCTAAGAGGAATAAACACGGTGAAACAGGTTTCGCCGGGCATACTCTGATATTGGATCAGCCCTTGGTGCTGGTTGATAATGTGTTGAGCAATGGTGAGGCCAAGACCTGTGCCATCGGCACTGCCGCTAACCATGGGGTAAAAAATAGTGTCTTTGAGTTCCGCTGGTATGCCGATACCGTTGTCGATGATATCGATACGGCAAACCATGCGGTAACGGCGATTTGCCAGAGTAATTTGCCTTGCCGTACGCGAAGAAATGCTTATCTGGCCTGATTTTGTCTCTGGGCTTTCTTTAATCGCCCGTAAAGCATTGCGCATGAGGTTAAGAAACGTTTGTATCAACTGTTCTTTGTTACCGAAAATTTCAGGAATACTGGGATCGTAATCTCGGATGATTTCAATTTCACCCTCGCACTCCCTTTCCACGAGCTGTGTTACATGTTCCAACACTTCATGAATATTGAGCGAGTTAAAGCTGGTTTTTCGTGTTGGCCCGAGCATTTGGTCAACCAGATTTCGTAACCGGTCTGCTTCGGCAATAATGATGTTGGTGTAATCTGTTTGCTGGTCATTATTCAGTTCTCGCGCCAGCAATTGCGCTGCGCCACGTATGCCGCCCAAAGGATTTTTAATTTCGTGCGCCAGTCCCCGGATAAGCAAGCGCGATGCTTCTTGTTGCCCCTGAAGGCTCTCTTCACGGGAAATTCTGAGCCAACGATCACGCGGAAATATCTCGATAATTAAATAAGCCTTTTCTCCAATGATAGGCGTCACCGTATAGTCTACGGTCAAACTGCCATTGTTGTGTAACAGCAGATGTGTTTCACGTTTAGTGTAGGCATTACCGGAGGCCAAAGCCTCTTGCAGTTCCTCAGTCGCGGATTGTGTTTCGCTGAAGACTTGTTCAATCGGTTGTCCCAAAACCCTGGCGCCACTGGAGGCTAGCAACGCTTCTGCCGAGCTGTTGATATATTCGACCCGGAGCTGAGCGTCGAGCAGCAGCAAAGAGGTAGATTGGTTGTCCAGTAATCGTTGGTAAATAGTTGAATTCACTTGCAGCTATCCAAATTGAAAATAGTCGATATTCATCATCATACGAAAACGACTATCGAATCGATTTCATCAGCTATCAAATTTTGGAATGCAAGAAATAAACCACCAATGAACTTTTGCTATTATCTAGAGTGGATTCTTCTTGCCAGCCCGAAATGTAGCTGTGAGCCCTTTGATACGGTCCTTCTAAAAAAATAAAAAGGTCTAAACTAGATTTCGTTGTTGCTCTGTTGGAGTAACTGGGAAGCAGATTGCGTGATTTTGCACCAAAAGGGTGCATAAAACAAATTGAATATTTCGCCTGCGGTGAGTTGGTGCTTGAGGTGTTCCCTTTCTCAGATTATTGGGGTTTGATGATACTGTTACGATGTACATGGATAGCAATAGGAGTGCTGCTGATTAGTACTTTATTTTCAGTATCGATCACCTGAACCTGGATCATGTGGGTGCCACGGCTCAAATTAATCAGCTGCATTGATAAACTGCGGGTAGGATCGCCTAATGGTTGCCCATTATCCAAAAATATGACTTTATGGTTTTTTCGTAATGCAGGACTGATTTTTGCGCTAATCAGTACATCTCCTGGATCCCGAATAGTCGAGTCGTTTATCGGAGAGCTGATGGCGAGGGATTTGTAGCTTGCCTTTTCCGCTGATTTATCTGTCGGCGGCTTAGTTACTGGAGGTTTAGGAAAATGTTGAACATTCGTGGGGGCAACATCGATTTTCTCTGCACCGGGGTTAGGCTGATCTGAAAAGGTGATATTTCCTTCGGCATCCACTTGACGATAAACCTCTTCGGCAAGCAGGTTGTTAACGCTAACACTCAGAATGAGGCCCAAACTAAGCAGGGAGAAATTACGTAATTGCAAGCCAAGTATTTTCATTTATCACCGCCATTTTAGGTCTGTTGCTGTTAACGATAGACAGTCTCGCCAAAGTCTGCAAGAAAAAAGCCCCGCCTCCATCGGAGGCAGGGCTTTTGACCACAAAATAACGGATTAAGTCAGAATTTCTTCTGCGTTCCGATCTGCGTTATAGGCTGTAGTACATATCAAATTCAACAGGGTGAGTGGTCATGTCTAAACGTTGAATTTCACCTTTTTTCAATTCAATAAAGGCGTCGATCATATCGTCTGAGAATACACCACCTGTGGTGAGGAAAGCGCGATCCCGGTCAAGACTTTCCAGTGCTTGGCTCAGTGAAGAACAAACGGTCGGGATGTTCATCGCCTCTTCTTTCGGAAGATCGTAAAGGTCTTTGTCCATCGCATCGCCTGGGTGTATTTTGTTTTGGATACCGTCAAGGCCAGCCATGAGCATCGCAGCGAACGCTAGGTATGGATTTGCGCTTGGGTCAGGGAAGCGAACCTCTATGCGACGCGCTTTCGGGCTGCTTACATGAGGAATCCGAATGGAAGCCGAACGGTTACGGGCGGAATAAGCCAGCATAACGGGCGCTTCGAAGCCTGGCACCAGACGCTTATAAG
>JAIPFG010000141.1 GCA_021736745.1 Pseudomonadales bacterium | reverse complement strand
CAAGAATCGTCACTTTTTGTGCAGTTTCGGCAGTCAGTCGATACCTGCCATTACCATATGGGTGGACGGAAAAGTGTATTTTCATTGCGCATACCCCTTTTTTGAAAATGACAGGGTAATATACTGCAAAGGATGTGCCGGATTTTAGAAATCAATCTAGAAGTGTGGAAGGGCGGATAGCGTTCAGTTGGTTTGTATTAAACGAAAGAGCTGCAGGCTCCCCTTGAGGTAACCTGCAAAATCTTTTTAAGGCTGGACCGCTTATTTATTCATAAGTGCACAAATAAGCGGTATCAACAGCGACACGGAGTTGGAAATTTTGATTTGCCGCTACCACAAACTGATCACCTGAGTTGAAAACCTGCCACTTATCCTGTTGCGGTAATTTCACTGTCAGGGCGCCGCTAACCACAGTCATTGTTTCCTTTTGGCTGGTGCCGAAATCATATTCACCGGGCGCCATCACCCCGACAGTAGCGGGTAGGGTATCTGTTTGAAAAGCGATGGATTTAACCTTGCCATCAAAGTATTCATTCACCTTGAACATTGTCGGTCTTATTCTCCTGAAAATATTGGGCGCGCGATTATAGCAGGCTGGCTCACAAAGGAGGAGCTCGTTATAATCCATTCATCACTTTTCTTTCACCTTATCTATAGCCATTAAAGTACATGCCCGATAATTCAGAAGCAGTCACCAAGACTAAGATTAATTTTGAAACCGCTAAAATACCCTGGCTAGAGCTGCAGCGGTTTTTTGCGGCAGGGCAATGTGTTTCTGTGGGGCAAGCATTGGATCTGGTTGAGGTTGCCTATCGTCTCGCCAGAGATGATGCGGCGCAGATAAAAATTTGGATGGAAACGAATCAGTTGGCAAAAGTTTCGGATGAACAGGCGAAACGCTGGTTGGCGGAGGAGGTAAGCCTTTGGTCAGTGGTGGTCAAGCCTTGGGTGTTAGTTCAACAGCGTGAGCGGGAAGAACTCGATTGACAGTCATCTGCTAGTGGCATAAACACACACGTAAATGACTAAATTCGATGGGCTTCTAACTGGATGTGAGTGCACCGTCGTCCATGCATGCTCGTGAGTCCTTGATAACGTTCATCCCCCGTCGATGTGAATTCAAAGCGGAACACTCGGACTAAAGCGACACGACCTTCAGTATCTCGTCTAATGGATATTCGATTTAGGGCAATACTCTCATCCAGCATTTGAATATCCATTCTTTCACAGTAAGCTTTGGTTTTTTGTAGGGCAAGCTGTTTAATGCCGTAGGCATGCCACCAATAAAAAAAGCCCAGAACAATAATGAAAATCCAAAATAAATGGGTTAAATCAAGGTACACGCTAATTCTTTCTTCTTCTGAGATTCGTGTTGATGAGAGCGCGTAATGTCTCATATTGTTGGTATAAGTGGAAGGTACAGAGAGAGAACCAAATGCGTCGGATAAATTTACAATTTGGTCTTTGTGCTCTTCTGTAGGACCTGACTAAAAAGGCCTGTTGATGCCAAAGCCTTTGAATAATAGTAAATTTTAGGGTTCGGCATGCTTATTGCTGTGGTTATAGACTTACTCTGAAATGGACAGAAGTTAAGTCAATACGCTCGTCTGAGTTAAGCAAAAACTTATTTTTAGCGTCAATTGAAGGCATAGAATTTAAAGGTTAAATGAATATTCCAGGTTATAAAATAATCCAACCCATCGACAGCTCAGAATCTGGTACGGTGTATCTTGGCACGGAGCTTGAGTCGGGCCATCCGGTGGTTGTTAAGTACTTGCCGAAATCACTGTTGGATCATGCCGCTTTGAATCGGGATGTTGATCGATTTATCAGGGAAGGAGAGGTGGCCAAGCAGATTTCTCATCCCAATATAGTTCAATTGCGGGAGGTTGGACAGAATCTTGAAGCGTTGTATACGGTGGTTGATTATGTGCCAGGGGAGAATTTAGCTCAGCGTGCGGTCAGCCTCTGTCTGCTGGATAAAATCTACGTCGTTAAGCAGCTGGCTGAGGCGTTAGATTATCTGGCTGCGCATAGAGCAGGTCACTTTAATTTAAAGCCATCTAATATCATTCTGTCATCAGAAACAAGCCGTGCGATGATGACGGACTTTGGTTTTATGCGCGGAATGTACCAGGAATCGGAACAGCTGTTAAAGAATAAACTCCTTGAAACTGCAGATTATACGAGTCCGGAACAGCACCGAAAAGAAACATTGGACCTGCGTGCTGATTTGTATAGTCTGGGTGCCGTTTTTTGTTTTCTACTGACCGGAAAAGCCCCCTTCAAATATGGTGTTGAGGCCGTTGGCGCGAAGCAGGCGGGAACCTCCTTTGTTGAGTTGCCGAATGAATTATCGATTTTCCAAGAGTTTGTTGACTATGCCTTAGCGAAAATGCCGGATGACCGTTTTCAAAGCGGAAAGGAAATGGTTGAGGAATTGGAGAAAATCGACGACGAAATCATTATAGGCATTGAAGGCCATCAGATTGAGGCGCCAAAAAAGTCAGGGAAAAAGGCTAAGGCCACCAATAACGTCTATCAACTTTCCCAGGCCGCAAAGGCTAAACAACAGGAGTTATTTAAAAAACTTTTGGCGCCAAAAGAGGAAACGGCTGCCGACAAACCGGCTAAAAATGAAACCCAAAAGCAATGGAGCGATATTCCTCCTACAAAATTTACAAATAACTATAACGTTATTGAGGGACTCGACGCGGCTGCAGGTAAAGAAAAAAGGGCGTCATTGGAAGAGCAGAAAATTAGTGACGTGGTGACTAAGATCATCAAGCCGCAAAACGCAATAAAAATGGAAAAGCTCAAAGACAGTGAATCGTCTCGATCGGTCACCGGGGTGAAAAAAATCGAAACCTCCTCTGTAAAATCGAAGGCGAGCCACCTCACTTCTCAGGCGTCAAAACTACAACCCAAATCGAAACCCGTCATTGGTCTCGTTACGGGTAATCAGATAAAAAATAAAAAAACAGAACTGATGGGGCCTCGGGGAAAATCAGGAGTAAGCGTAAAACAGACTGAAAATGCCACTCCCGTTAAGACCGTGCTGAAAGCAAAACATGGGGTTGAACGCGAATTAACTAAGAGGACTTCTGTCAAGATTTCGCGAACGGTTAATTCAAGTCTTTCATCACCCATCCGCTCGCCAGTGTTTATGGATAAAAAAAACAGGATAGGGCGCGTTTCGTTATTTATTTTTCTGCTGATGATCTGTGTGGGACTCTATTTGACTTACCAAGAGAAGGGCACTCTAAGTAAACCTCAGCTTCCGTCACTGCCAAATAATAAGCCGGTTAATCTGAATCTGGACTTATTCCTGGATAAAACTCGCGATAGGCTGGAAGAAATACAGCTGAATTTACGTGAAGGGGTTTATGAGATTCTCAGTGATCAGGGGAAAAGTTCCGCTGAAAATAATTTGAATGAATCCAGACTTGTACGTCTACCGGTACTTATTGACCTGCAGGCTGATACACTACCGCAAAAGATCCAGGTTCACAGCCAAGTTGAACAAAAAGAAGAAAAAATAAATAAAGAAAGAATAGCCGCTGTTCGTGAGTTAAGACAATTACAAAAACAAGAGAAAATTGATAAGCTGCTGGCGCAAGCGGAAACTCTCAAAAATGAAGGGAAATTGTTATACCCCGCTGACTTTAATGCGGTCACGCTTTACAAACAGGTGCTTGATTTGAGCCCGTCCAATTTTGTAGCGATCTCGGAAATGCGAAGTATCAGGAGTGATGCGATTGAGCAGATTGAGTTAATGCTTAAACTTGACCATATCAATGCGGCCGACGCCATGCTCACCAGAGTCAATATTTTTTTTACCCCAGCCCCGCCTGTTGACGAGCTTGCTTCACGTATAAACGCCAAACGTCAAACACCTTAGATAATTACAGGCAATAAGCTAAAATATTCGCTGTCAGGAAGGCTAAATGACTGTTAGCCGTCCCTGGGTTATACCAATCTGATGCCCTCTCTAGTAAGATTAATTGGCTATTTATAATCCTGAATCCAACTGAATGATGGCCGATATTCTCCCTTTCAAAAAGCCAAAAATAAAATCTCGTGCTCTATGCCAGCACGGTCATCATAAATGGAAAATTTTAAAGGATAATCATTTTGATTCAAAACAGGGTAAATTGGTGACGGTTTTCCAGTGCGAACGTTGTGGAAAACAAAAGGTAAAAGGGCTTTGATTTCGATTAGTCGAGAGGGCGAGGTTAGGTAGTCTCTTAGCCTAACGGTCGGTTAAAACTACTAGCCATTTGATCATTTTTTGCCCACAATGGGCGGCCTGAATTTTACGAAATAGTTTCCCGTACGATGAATAAAACTTACGTTAAATCCCCCTGCATCATGGTTTGCCATCTGGATGAGAATAAAATCTGTGAGGGTTGTTTTCGGACAGAAAAAGAAATTGAGGAATGGAACTCGCTGAATGATGGTAAAAAAAGTGAGGTGCTGAAAAAAACCTATCGTCGTTATAATCGGATGCGCAAAGCCGGGCTTGCCGAGTAAAACATGCGCCTTATACTTGCACCTATGCAGGGTGTTGTCGACAAAGAAATGCGTGACATTCTCACGGACTTGGGCGCTTTCGATCGCTGTGTGACGGAATTTGTCCGAGTAACAGACCAGAAATTTCCTGAGAGAGTATTTTTTCGTAATTGTCCTGAATTGCATAACGGCGGTTTTACTCGTGCCGGTACGCCTGTCTTCATTCAATTGCTGGGCGGCAAACCTACCTGGATGGCTGCTAACGCTGCTCAGGCAGCGCTGTTGGGGGCGCCGGGAATCGATCTGAATTTTGGCTGTCCGGCCAAGATTGTAAACCGTAATGATGGTGGCTCCGTCCTGTTGAAAGAGCCCAAGCGTTTGAGCACCATCGTGGCGGCCGTGAGGGATTCAGTCGATCCAGCCATTCCGGTGACAGCAAAGATTCGTTTAGGATTTAACGACAGCAGCCTATTGGAGGATATTGCCAATAGTATTGTTGAGGCCGGGGCCAACGAGTTGTGTATTCATGCCCGCACCCGTTTGGACGGGTATAAACCGCCCGCGCATTGGCATCAGCTTAAACCACTCTTGGCTAAAGTAAGTATTCCCATTATTGCTAATGGCGAAATCTGGACGTGGCAAGATGGAAGACAAGCAATGGTTGACAGTGGATGCAAGGATTTAATGCTAGGGCGTGGTGCACTGGCTTGTCCTGATTTGGCGCGCAAAATCAAATCGTCATACCAAGGGCACGCGGTCAAAGCGCTGTCCTGGCAAGAGGTATTGGTTTTAGTGCAACGGCATTTTGAAAGTCGTGACCGGTGGAACCTTCGTTACGTTGGTAATCGCACAAAACAGTGGTTATCTTTTTTACGGCTGCATTACCCGGGAGCCGAGATGTTATTCCAGGAGATCAAACGCCTGACCAAGGAGCATGAAATCCGCATTGCAATTGACTCGCATCTCTGGCTTGAAAGTAAAAGGCCTGCTCTGAAGGGTGTTTGCTAAATGCAGCTGGAGGCTGGCTGGTTTTTGCTGATCTCAGTGTTAGTGGTTGCAGGCGCGGTTTGGGTGCCCAAATACCGATTGCAGCGTGCGGTGAATGCGCCTTTTCCAGAGAGCTTCAGTGTAATATTGACAAAATCACTGCCGGTTTATACCCGAGTGTCGGCGGAATCTCGGGAACAATGGCATCGACGGATAAACCAATTTCTTTATCAAAAAAAATTCTATGGTTGTGCGGGATTGGAGCTTAATGATGAAATCAGAGTCACTATTGCCGCGCAAGCCTGCTTATTGTTATTAAATCGAAAAACTGCTGTTTATCCAAAGGTGCGTTCGGTTCTGGTATACCCCACGGCATTTGTGGCTCCCAGGGTTGATGTGGGGGAAGCGGGCGTAGTCACTCACCAAAGGCAAGGATTACTGGGGGAGTCCTGGAATACCGGGCGAGTGATTCTGGCATGGGACCATGTGCAACATGGCGCCAAGGATTTCAGTGACGGACATAATTTGGTATTGCATGAATTTGCACACCAACTTGATGACGAGTCGGGTACAACTAACGGTGCGCCTTTATTGTCCTCGCGCTCTGGCTACTCAAGCTGGGCGTCAGTTCTCTCCGGTGAGTTTGAACGACTGCAAAAGGATGTTAAATATGACCGGAAAAGCGTCATGGATCACTACGGCGCAACCAACCCGGCAGAGTTCTTTGCCGTAGCCACAGAAGCCTTCTTCGAAAAGCCGGCACAAATGGTGGCTGAGCACCCCGAACTTTTTAATGCGTTAAGGGGGTTTTATCAAGTTAATCCGCAGGAATGGCAGTAAGCCAGTTTTATCAAAGTAAAACCCCACAACTTCCCGCCATAGAGAGGTCACTGAGTCTTTAGACGGTTTTACTCAGCAGCCACCCTGCACAGCTTAAGTACACAGCAAACGTACCGAGCATTCCAACAGCCCTGGTTAATGCGAGTGGTTTTACCTGAAGCGTTACATAATGTATCAAACGGGCGATGAGTAAGGTGGCGGCCATGCCATGGACGAAGATTGCCGATGCCCCATTAATTTCTGTGAGTGCGATCAATGCCAAAGCTAAGGGCACCGTTTCGATAAAGTTGCCGTGTGCTCTGATACGGCGCAGTAAGATTTCGTTACCTCCGTCCATAAATGAAATACCAGTGCGCATTCGGACAAGCCCCACTCGTATAGTGAAAAGCATGAATAACAAACCAAAAACTGCAACGTAGACACTTGTGATCGGGAGCGTGGTCATGGGGCATAATCCTATCAGTTATTAAAAATAATAATTTCAACTTGCATATTGCAAGTTATTGTATTAGTTTACTTGCGCAATGCAAGTAAAATATAATAGCCCTATGTCTGAAAAAACTACAAGATCATCATGCCCTGTTAACTTTTCGTTGGAGCTGTTTGGCGATAAATGGAGTTTGTTGATTGTACGCGATATGCTGTTTCGTCAATTACAGAATTATGGCGATTTCCTCAGTTCACCTGAACGAATTTCCACAAATATCTTGGCGAATCGACTAAAACAGTTAGAAGGTAACGGTTTGATCCAAAAATTTCCAGATCCAAGTGATCGTAAGAAGTATATTTACCTGTTAACGGAAAAAGGTGAAGACCTTCTGCCTGTATTGTTGGAAATGATACGTTGGGGTATCAAGTACAGTGATAAAACTGCTGTACCTCAGGAGATTAGAAGGCGATTGGAATCGGATATTGACGGTTTTATTAAGGAAACGCGTACCGCCATCAGGGACAAACGCGATGCATTATTGAATTCACACGCTCTTGTTACTTAAGAGTATAAACCGGAAGGAGAATATTGATGAAAATTTATGGTTTCCCAACATTTAATCTGACCAAGGTGCTGCTGACCGCTGAGGAACTCGGTCTTGATTATGACTATATCGCTTTGGATCCAGCCAAAGGTGAACATAAAACTCCCGAGCATTTACAGCGCCATCCACTAGGGAAAGTCCCTGTTCTGGAACACGAAGGCGATTATCTTTATGAAAGCGCGGCTATTTGTCGATACTTGTCACGGATCAGTGATTCACGATTATACAGCGGTGATGCAAAGGCCAAGGCAAAGATTGACCAATGGATTGATTTTGGCTCATTGCACATCGGTAAATGGCTGGCGTCCTACTTTTTTGAAGAGATTATTAAAACAAAATTTTATGGTGGTTCGGTTGATCATGCGCTGCTGGCTGAAGCA
>JAIPFG010000140.1 GCA_021736745.1 Pseudomonadales bacterium | reverse complement strand
GATACTCTGGGTTATCCATACGTTTGATCTCGCGCATACCGAGAATATTGGTATAGAAATCAACCGAGCGGTCTAAATCAGTCACCCACAGCATAGTATGCATAATTCTCATGAATTTACTCCGTTAGTCGAGTAGTTTCCGATCCTTTTTTGCTGCAATTCGCAAGCGTAAGGCATTCAATTTAATAAAGCCTTCAGCGTCTTTTTGGTTATAAGCGCCAGCGTCATCTTCAAAAGTAGCAATGCTCGCATCGAACAAACTATCTTCCGATGCCCGACCCACAACAATCACATTGCCTCGGTAAAGTTTAAGGCGCACTCGCCCGTTGACATATTCCTGAGTTTGATCAACTAAAGCCTGTAGCGCTCGACGTTCAGGCGACCACCAGAAACCGTTATACACGAGCTCAGCATAACGCGGCATCATTTCATCCTTCAGATGTGCCGCTTCACGATCCAAAGTGATTGATTCAATCGCCCGATGAGCTTTCAACATGATTGTCCCACCGGGTGTTTCGTAGCAACCTCTTGCCTTCATCCCGACAAACCGGTTTTCAACAATATCCGCTCGACCGATACCGTTGGCACCACCGATTTTATTTAAATGGGCCAAGACGTTGGCGGGAGACATCGGTTTGCCATCAATTGCGACGATATCGCCGCACTTATAGCTAAGTTCAATATAAGTTGGCTGATCTGGTGCGTTTTCAGGTGATACACTCCACAACCACATATCCTCTTCCGGCTCAGTCCATGGGTCTTCTAAAAGATCGCCTTCGTAAGAAATGTGCAGTAGATTTGCATCCATCGAATAGGGTGATTTAGAACCCCGCTTTTTCTCGACCGGAATGTCGTGGGTTTCACAATAGGCCAATAAGGACTCACGTGAATTCAGATCCCATTCCCGCCATGGCGCGATGACTTTAACTCCTGGCTTCAATGCATAAGCCCCCAACTCAAAGCGTACTTGGTCATTGCCTTTACCTGTAGCTCCATGCGAAATGGCATCGGCCCCTGTTTCGTTAGCAATTTCTATCAATCGTTTGGCAATCAGAGGGCGTGCGATAGAGGTGCCCAACAGATACTCTCCTTCGTATAGGGCGTTAGCTCGAAACATGGGGTATACAAAATCACGGACAAATTCTTCGCGTAAATCGTCTATATAAATCTCTTTGATGCCCATCGCTTTCGCTTTCGCTCTGGCAGGCTCAACCTCTTCACCTTGCCCCAGATCAGCAGTAAAGGTAACCACCTCACACTGGTAGGTTTCCTGTAACCATCGACAAATCACCGAGGTATCCAGTCCACCCGAATAAGCCAAAACTACTTTCTTGATATCAGACATTCTTAACTCCGAAAATTCGCTTCGAATCAGTATCGAGCACACAATCATATGGGAAGGGGCGCTATTTTAAACCGCGTCGCCATCTATTAACAGCGCCGACTTAGAATAAATTTAGATGTTGTTGGAAAGGATTTCTATCTCATTGAAGTGCTCAATTGCGTTCTAAACGAATTGTCACCCTTCGATTACGTGCTCGATTTTCATCTGAATTATTTTTAAGGGCTGGGTATTTGCCTCCATGATATCGCAAAGTCATGAGGTTACTCTCGACACCGGCCTGTTTGAAATAATTCTGCACCGCTGTTGCCCGGATTTTTGAAAGTTTGACATTGACTGCTTTATCACCAGCATCGTCGGTATGTCCATCGATAAAAATATGTTTGATCTTTTTATCCGCTTTTACATAGCGCGCAATTAAGTCCAACTGCTCTTGAATCTCTTCACTAAGCGAAGCATCGTTCGTATTAAAAAATATCGCCGACCTAGCAATCTGCTTAAAATTAACAGGTAAGAGGTGCGACAGACAGCCAATATAGTCCGCGTAAGCCTCTTGAAAATTAGCTGAAGACATTACTACTTTGACGCGCTCATTTTCGTTCAACGCCTCAGAACTGAAGGCTGAAAATGTCGGCATCATCCCTCTGTTCAGCTGAGCCAACATAATGGCGGCATAGGGTTTACCTACCTGCACCGGAACTGGCTGATCGGAAACTTCCAAGGAGGCTATCGCATGGGAAAGCACATTCGGCTTCCAAGCTGGGCCCTGTGCAATCAAATCAGCCACACCCGGTTTCAATATGCGATTGAATGACTTTAATTGGAATTCTAAGCTTTCCCCTGCTTTTTGCCGAAAAACACCTTCACCAAATTCCGGAATTGCCTGGGACAGACCACACTCCAATTCAGAGCCTGTTGTTTTCCATTCGCTATCTTCAATAAAAGCGCCATAGGCTCTCGTGTCTTGCAGCGCAAAACCGGGCAGGCTGACTACCAGCCCCAGCAGAGACAGAAAAGCGGTCAACCCTCTAACCACTATGATTTTTGGCGTTATCATCAGCACGACTTGAAATATTATGACTCGACGTAAAGCATTTCGACCATCCGCCTAAAAACTTTAGTCCGTTTTTGAGAATCTGCACCACTTCCACAGTTCATTATGTCGTTAGTGCACGCAAGTCAGGGGCCATCACTACTATCTATAATTCCAATGATGGGTTAGGATGCAGCCACTATTTCTTTGAATAATTAAGCCCTCTAGACCGCATGGAAAAGTTAATCATTACCCGTCCTGACGATTGGCACATCCACTTACGTGACAATGAATTCCTCGCAACAACCGTTTCCGATGTAGCTCGGTATTTCGGTAGAGCCATCGTTATGCCAAACCTTAAACCACCAATCACTTCCTGTGCTCAGGCAATGGCTTATCGGCAACGCATACTGGCGCAATTGAATCCATCCAGTTGTTTCGACCCGCTAATGACACTCTACCTGACTGACAATACGAGCGCCGAAGAAATCACTGACGCCTGCGACAATCGCCATATCCATGCGATTAAATACTATCCCGCCGGAGCCACCACCAATTCGGATGCCGGCGTCACGCGTCTGGAAAACTGTTATCCCCTATTGGAAATAATGGCTGAGCGAGGACTACCACTTTTGCTTCACGGTGAAGTTACCGATTCCGACATCGATATTTTCGATCGTGAACAGGTATTTATTGAACGCACGTTGGCTCCACTCAGCCAGCGCTTCCCAAACTTAAAGATAGTCCTGGAACATATAACCACAGCCGACGCGGTACAATTTGTAGAGGAAGCACCGACAACGATCGCCGCCACCGTTACCGTTCAGCATCTGTTGTTTAATCGCAACGACATGCTGGCCGGTGGTATTCGCCCCCACTACTATTGCCTACCCATTCTGAAACGAAACCGGCACCAACAGGCCATCTTAAAAGCAGCGACCGGCGGCAGCCGCAAGTTTTTCCTGGGTACAGATTCGGCCCCTCATATTAAAGAAACAAAGGAAACCAGTTGTGGCTGCGCTGGCTGCTACACTGCGCCAGCGGCAATCGAGCTCTATGCCACCATTTTCGAACAAATGAAGGCATTGGAGCACCTTGAAGGTTTTGCCAGTCATCATGGCCCCGACTTTTACGGTTTACCTCGCAATTCAGATCATATCACCTTAGTTAAAAAGCCTTGGCAGATACCAAACCAAGTTGCTGTCGGTAACCATCAACTCATCCCGTTACTTGCCGGAGAAACCATCAATTGGCAGGTTTTCAACGCATAAGGAATGTCGCTTGACTGAACATAACAACAGATCAACCACGATAATCGCCCGACGATTCCGTGGCTTTCTACCCGTCGTGGTTGACGTCGAAACAGGGGGATTTAATGCGGCAACCGACGCGCTACTCGAGATCGCCGCCGTACCCCTAGAGATGGACGAACAAGGCATCATCTACCCGCATAAAACCGTTGCTTTTCATGTCCAACCCTTCGAAGGTGCCAACATCGAAGAAGCCGCTATTAAATTTACCGGCATTGACCCCTACCACCCTCTGCGCATTGCTCACCCTGAAGCAGATGCGCTACAGGAAATATTTAAAGTTATTCGTCGGGCCGTTAAATCCAGCGGCTGTAAACGTGCCATTTTAGTCGGACATAACGCCCACTTCGATCACGGCTTTATCAATGCTGCCGTCACACGCTGCGACTTAAAACGTAATCCATTCCATCCTTTTTCAAATTTCGATACCGTCAGTATGGCTGGGCTCGCTTTTGGCCAAACGGTCTTATCCCGTGCCTGCGAAACAGCTGGTATCGACTTTAATAATCAGGAAGCGCATTCCGCACGCTACGATGCGGAAAAAACGGCGGAGCTTTTTTGTACCATTATTAACCGTTGGCAGGAATTAGGCGGATGGGAACAAAGGAGCAGTTGGGAGCAAGATTTCGAGTAAAGAGTGCATATCCTATCCCTGAGGGTAATTCCTCGAAAATTCAGCCCTGTTAATAACAAAACCCCCAAACTAAGTTGGGGGTTTGATTTTACTACCAGTGAATTAACTGGTTACAGATTATCTGCATTCTCAGCTAAATAAGCTGCTACACCATCTGGAGAAGCATTCATGCCTTTCTGGCCTTTATTCCAACCAGCCGGACAAACTTCACCATGTTCCTCATGGAACTGGAGTGCATCAACCATACGAATCATTTCATCCACATTACGGCCCAAAGGCAAATCATTAACCACCTGGTGACGCACTTGGCCTTGCTTATCAATCAAGAATGAACCTCTAAAAGCAACACCGGCAACAGGATGCTCGACCCCATAGGCCTGACATATGCTGTGCTTAACGTCAGCGACCAAGGTATATTGAACCTGTCCTATCCCACCCTTATCCACAGGCGTATTTCGCCATGCATTGTGGGTAAAATGAGAATCAATGGAAACACCTATGACCTCAACGCCCCGTTCTGCGAACGCTTGGTAGCGGTGGTCAAATGCAATTAACTCTGAGGGACAAACAAAGGTAAAATCCAGTGGGTAGAAAAATATCACCGCATATTTGTCTTTGATTGCTTCTGATAAATTATAGCCATCGACAATCTCACCACTACCCAAAACGGCTGGTGCAGTAAAATCGGGGGCTGGTCTTCCTACTAGAACGCTCATGATTCAAAATCTCCCTTAAGTTCTGTGTAAAGTGTACCCCATTGTATTACAACCCTAAATGGGGTCAACCGCTTCTCCGCCACAATCACACATTCGTTTTACCGTGATCGATTACCAATGGGCAGATTTGCTACTCGTCGTTTTCTTTAGTTTCGGTCACCGCATCTTTAATCATGGTTTGCAGCTCCCCTTTTTCAAACAACTCTACGATGATGTCACACCCACCAACCAGCTCACCATTAATAAAGAGCTGTGGGAAAGTAGGCCAGTTAGAGTAGCTGGGTAGCGTAGCACGGATATCAGGATTATCGAGAATATTCACAAAAGCAAACCTTTCTCCGCATGACATAAGGGCCTGTGTCGCTTGTGCGGAAAACCCGCATTGAGGTTGCTGCGGAGATCCTTTCATGTACAGGATAATGTTATTTGATTCGATTTGTTCTTTTATGGTGTCTAATACATCCATAATTCACCTCGTGATTAACGCTAGTTGAAATTAGGGGCGGCATTTTACAGTGATCCTTGCTGTTTAGATAGTCTTTGCCCTCAAGTTAAGTTTTATAGCCTGCTAACGCGCAACCAATTAGGCCGCAGTAATAGCGCTCAATAGATGGCCTAATTCATTTTTAGTTCCCCGAAATACCCTCAGAAAAATATAAAACCCCAGATAAGCTCAGAGATCATAGACTTCATCACAGGTTCCTTATATTATTTGCTTTTTACTTTGGCAGCCGATGCTGCCTTTTTGCGTTTTGAGGAACCCTGAAAGATGGCCGATCAGCATTTAATGGCAACCTATAACCGCACCGCCACTGAATTTGAGCAAGGGCAGGGAGCCTGGTTATTTGACACCAATGGCAACAAATATCTCGACCTTATTAGCGGCATCGCTGTCTGCGGACTGGGACACTGTCACCCAGCCGTAACCAAAGCTATCCGTGAACAGGCAGGTCGTTTGGTTCATACATCCAATCTTTATGGTATCCCCCTGCAATCGCAGCTAGCCGAACTTCTTTGCGGCGTGTCCGGCATGGACAATATCTTTTTTTGCAACTCTGGCGCAGAAGCAAACGAGGCGGCAATCAAACTGGCGCGCTTATACGGCCATCAGAAAGGCGTCGCGACACCAAATATTATTGTCATGGAAAATTCATTTCATGGCCGTTCCCTGGCCACACTATCGGCGACCGGTAGCCGCAAAGCACAAGCTGGCTTTGAACCCTTGGTCAGTGGTTTTGTCAGAGCGCCTTTTAACGATATTCATGCGTTGGAAGCTATTGCAGAAAACAATCCTGATATTGTCGCAATCCTCCTCGAACCAATCCAAGGTGAAGGCGGCGTTAAAATTCCCGATCAAGACTACCTGAATCGCATTAGAGCACTTTGTGATGCTAATAATTGGTTGATGATGCTGGACGAAGTACAAACAGGAAACGGTAGAACCGGAACCTATTTCGCCTACCAGCATAGTAATATCCTGCCGGATGTCGTCACTACAGCCAAAGGTTTAGGCAATGGCTTCCCAATTGGCGCATGCTTAGCTAAAGGTGACGCTGCCAGGGTTTTCCAACCGGGCAATCATGCCTCCACCTTTGGTGGAAATCCTTTGGCCTGTGCTGCTGCAATTGCAACAGTTCAAACTATTATTAACGAAGATCTTACTACCCATGCGGCTAAATTAGGTGCATACATGCTGACCGAATTGAAGGAGCAGCTAAAATTCGCCAACTATATCAAAGATATTCGCGGTATGGGCATGATGTTTGGAATCGAAATGGATTCACCCTGTACCGAACTACTGGTTTTGGCAAAAGCCAAGGGTATTCTGCTTAACGTCACCGCCGACTCAGTTATACGACTCTTGCCACCAATTAATTTGTCAGAAGAAGAGGCCGATTTAGCCATTAAGTCTTTAGTTAAATTAATTAAGGTTTATGCCGCGGATGAGCGAGGCGCCGAGCGTCGAGCTGCTGCTCGCGATAGTGATGATCGACGCAAATCGTCCATTCAATCCAACTAATATCGATATGAGTATCCGGCATTTCCTGACATTGCAAGATTTAAGCTCGCAAGAGTTTAAACAGCTTTTACTGAGAGCAACAGAACTCAAGCAAATGCTGCGCTCGGGAGTATCCTACCAACCCTTTAAAAATAGTGTTATGGCGATGATCTTTGAAAAATCATCCACTCGCACGCGCATTTCTTTTGAGGCCGGAATGACACAGCTTGGCGGACACGCCATGTTTCTATCGCCGACGGATACTCAACTGGGGCGCGGCGAACCCATTGAAGACAGCGCCAGGGTGATGTCGCGAATGGTTGACATCATTATGATTCGTACTTTCGACCAAGCAAAAATCGAACGCTTTGCCCAGTATTCCCGGGTGCCCGTCATTAATGCCCTAACGGATCAGTTTCATCCTTGTCAGCTACTGGCCGACATGCAAACTTTTCAGGAACACAGAGGCCCCATCCGAGGCAAAACAGTCTGTTATATCGGCGACGGCAATAATATGTGTAATTCCTATATTAATGCCGCCTCCTTGCTGGACTTCCACTTACACATTGCCTGCCCCTCGGGTTTTGAACCCATGCCTTCATTGCTGGAGAAGCATAGCAGCCGGGTCACCTTATTCCGTCACCCACAGGAAGCAGTGCAAGAGGCCCATCTTGTGGTAACAGATGTTTGGGCCTCCATGGGGCAAGAACAGGAACAGGCTGAGCGAGTTAAAAAATTTGCCGGCTTCCAAGTCTCGCCTGCACTGATGGA
>JAIPFG010000139.1 GCA_021736745.1 Pseudomonadales bacterium | reverse complement strand
TTTCACAGCGGCAACGATTTTTTCATAGCCTGTGCAGCGACAGATATTGCCCTCTAGCCAGTGGCGGATTTCTGCTTCGCTGGGGTCTGGGTTCTTTTCCAATAAGCCGACAGTCTTAACCACCATACCCGGAATGCAATAACCGCACTGAACAGCTGTTTCCTCGACAAAGGCTTCTTGAACCGGATGAAGTTCACCGTCTTTCTCCAAGCCAATTGCAGTGGTAATGGATTTCCCATCAACAGCCGCTGCTAAAGTTAAGCAGGAGTTAACGACCTGACCATCGATCAAAACCGTGCATGCACCACATTCACCTGTACCGCAACCATATTTGGTATCAGGCAAATCCAGTTGATCACGCAAAACTTCTAATAACGTTTTATTTGACGCCACACTGAGGTCATAATCTCGACCATTCACCTGTAAATTTACTGCTAATTTATTCATCGCATTATCCTCGATTCTGTTACACGCGCTGACGTGCTTGTTCAATGGTCCGCTTCACAATAACGCCGGAAACCATTTTTCGATATTCAGCGGTTGAACGCTGATCATCAATCGGTGTAATTTCAGCTTCCACAGCGCTCATGACTTTCGCCAGTGACTCGTCATTAATCTCCGCACCTTTGAGCAAGGCTTCAGCCTGCTTTAAGCGAACCAAGGTTGCCGCAACACAACCCATAGCCACTCGCGCTTCCTCACAGACATTTCCATTCATGGTCATACTGACGGCTACGTTCAACTTTGCCAAATCTTCGTTGACTCGGGTTAATCGTTTAAACGCATTGATATTGCCGACACTTGGCGCAGGGATTCTAAGTTCAGTCGCCAGCTCATTTGGTTTACGCGCGGTAGTGGCGTAGCCGACCCAAAGATTATCGATATCAACTTCGCGTTCACCTTCTTTACTGGTAAATACCAATGAGCCACCTAAAGCATATACAGCACAGCTGCCATCACCGGCCGGTGAGCCTCTAAGCAGATTACCCACTAGGGTTGCGGTATTGCGAATTTGAGGTGTCGCAAAGGTGACTGCCGCTTCCCAAATCGCCGGATAATATTTTTTAACTTCGGGAGATTCCAATAATTGAGCAATCGTTGTTTTGGCGCCGACTCGTAATCCTTTCTCTGGATCAAAAGACAAACCATCCATGCCTGGGAGCTTGGCTAAACTCATGACATTTTCATTCTCAAAGCCAAACTTCAAAGCCACTAGAACATCAGTGCCACCTGAGACGACGGTGACTTTATCTTGCAGACGATCCAAAATATCCAGTGCTTCGCTTACCGTCTCCGGTATCAGCAAGTTGAAATCGGTCAATATACGCGTGCTCATTCAGATCCTCCGATCACATTATCGTATTGTGGTAATCAGGCAATTATCGATGCTAGCAAAAACAGGTTGCATTCGTGTGTCTTTAACAGACCACAGAAGGCAGCCTAAACTAGAATCACCCGATGTTTTTAAAAGGAATAGAATAGCTCGGGAGTTAGTTTGCCCATTAGTACTCTATCCTAATTAGGAATTAACTGCTTAACAATTACCAAGTTAGTAATCTGTTATTACATTACTTTTACTAATCCTTCGCCTTTATTAGTAAACATAATAAGGGATGAAACCTCATTAGCTGATTTTAGCAAAATTAGTTAGATGACAAGGGGCTCATTTCGTTCTGTGAACATTGATCGAAACAAGATTTTAGATACCACATTGGAGGGAATTGAAAAAAGGGCAGCCCTGATAGGTGATGAAGCACCAGGAGGAGGCGGGCTGCCCTTAGATAAACAAAACTTAAGCGATTAACGTCCGGCTTTTCTCAGGTTCTGTACAGTGAACAGATTCGGTTGGTTCTGCTCATCGGTAATCAAACTCTTGAACTGTAGGGTAGTACAGTGTTTCGCCTGCACATCCAACAATACCGCAAAGTCATCCAATGCCACACCCTTGCCTTTGTTACCCGCCAGATGATAATCGGAATGCGATTTACCAATGGGGAACCAGCGCCACATATCACCTTTACGGTCATAAACCACCAGGGTAGCCATAGTCATCGTTTGCGCATCAAGGTTAATCACTCGCTTACTCAGTGGGTGGTTAGAATCCTTGGGGGTACCAATCAGCGTGAACGTTTTACGCAGCTGGTAAGTAACGTTCGGGAAGCAATCGCCTTTGCCATGCACATCTACAAAGCGGAATCCATCAGGATCATCCGCCGGCTCAGAAGAAAGCTGCTCTAACTGGTTGTGATAATAAAACGGCAATAGCAAATCACGAGTACCGCCATATTCCCAATTGTAGTCTGATACGCGACCATTGTAGCCTTCGAAGTCCTCAATCATGAGGTCAGTACCCAAGAACGCATCAGTGATTTGCCCGGTCGCCAAACGACGCACACGACGCTGAAAGCCCAGGTACAACCAAGCGTTATCGCGCTTCGTATCATCTTCATAGCGGTGAATCAATAATTGCGTATTAGCCAAATCATAAGGCTCTTTCACGAAGGAATAAATTCCGCGATAAATTTCTGACGGGTTGTTTTCGAACTTAGGTTTCGGATCAAAAGTCACGCGATAGGAGAAGTTCATGAAATGCCAATCGAACTTCAGAACCCGCTCCACTTTACCGGTGTTCATGTTTCTAAAGGTCCACCAGAAAGGATAAATGGTTTCCGAGTCACCTGAGTTAAAACCGTATTGGTAGTTCCATACCAGTTTCAAACCTGCCTGTGGATCATTGGCATCGGGTTCTTTTGGGAAGGCCCGACCAGCCACATAATTATCCAGAGTACCTTTCGCATTGACCGTCACATTCCCTGCATATTGACGCGTGGCATTGACATAATCGTCGGTTAACGGGAAATCCGTGGTAGGCGCAGTTTTAACCGTTACCCAGCCCTCTTTCACAAAGCGGAACAAGGCTTCATCCATGATTTCCTTATATTGATCCGCGTTGTCCTGGTTAACCTCAACACCGGGAGTATAGCCTTGATAAGTAGGTGTTCCATTTTTATAAGGATAAAATGATCCTTCAATATCGGCATCAGTAAACGACTCAGCGTTTAGCCCTCCTGCCAACATAAGTGTGCCGCTTAGCGCGACGACTTTCGTTAATTTTTTCACTTTACGTCCTCCTAATTACTTAAAACTGGTAACGAACGGTTAATTGGAATTCGTCTTCATTAATTGCGTTGCCGATAGGGCCAGCACGGAAACGGCCTAAGGGTTCAATTGCTTTTTTACCTAAGCTGCTAAATGAAGAAAAACATTCTGGCGCACCGCCCATTAACATGGGAGGCGGACAGGTATATGGAGCAAAAATATTAGCCGTTAAGTTATCATCATACTCTCGAGCACCTTCGCCCCATTTGATGTTGAAGCCAGCAGTGACCACCCAGTTATTATCCGGTTTCCAGGTGACTGTCGGCGCAACCGCGCCAGTGCGCGCACCAAAGTCCCAAGCCGTAATAATCTGCGGCGTGATTCGGTCATTCATGTAGTTGGCTTGCAACAATAGAGTAAAGATATAGTTATTCTCCCAGTCCGGCATACCGATCTTACGGCTTGTTGGTATTCCTGCGGAGTTAACAGATGCCTCTTCATGATCCAGCAAATGTTGACCAAATAATTGGGCAGAAACCAAAATTGAACGATTTTTGTTTAGGAAAGGAATAAACGTAGGACGATCCATACCAATCACCCAACGCACCACATCCGATTCTGAGAAAAGACGTTCTTCCATCGTGTTGGCAAACTCTTCTCCGGAGGTATAGGCAAGCTCAATACGGAATGCAGACTTGATCGATTCAACATAGAAATCTGCTGAACCACCTACCAGATCAATGCGCGGAAAAGCCACATCGAAACCAAAATTGTAAGGGAAGAATTGTGCTTCAGGAGGAGGTGTAAACGGATTATCCGCCAATACACCACCACGCAAAGAAGGAAGCTGTGAGAAATAAGTCATAGCGTTCAAGGAGAAACCAACACCTTTTAACACACCTTCCACACGGAAACCCACTTCTTTAAAGGCATCACTGGGTCGATTGACATCACGGATACCGATGACGTGGGTTGGGAAATCCACCGCCAATCCAGTTCCCGGGAAGTTCCAGAAAGTACAACCATTATCCCAACAATTTGACAAGGCTCGGAACAGATTACCCGCACCCAAAATCGCATAAGGCTGGCCACCTTGACCAAGATTATGCGGACGTGGTTTTTCCAGTTTCCAAACCAGCTGGAAATTCAAGTCATCAAATGCACCGACACTCCCCATGCGGTATTCAGTGGTCAGCATTAACATCGGGATACGTGCGTCTTCCAGTTCCTCATAGATATTGTTTGCCGAAAAGTCTACCGGGTTAACAATATCCAGAACGCGGAATAAGTCAGTTCGACCCCAAACCACTTGTTTGCGACCAATGCTCACCCCCAGCTCATGCCCATTACTGAAGGGGATAGTGGCATCGATATAGAGTTCACGCAGGAAATCGAGATTATCGTTAAAATCCGGCATCCGCAGCTCATCGAGGTCTGCATCCATATAATCGTTTAGACAACCACGCGAGTCATCATCACAAGGGCGCGAGGGATAAGCCAAAACACCGCCGCCATAGGGATTATTGTGAACATCTGCACCGAGAAACTTTAGCCCCTCATTAGGGTTGTTTACAATTGCTGTACCGCCAATCATTGGATTGGCGCCGGGTAGCGGAATTGCGCCGTCAAGCCCTAAGGCTCCCGGTCCAAAAGTACCGACATAGGAAATATTGGTTGGTGGTGCAAAAGGCGAAACCCCGCCATTCAGGTAGTCAAAAAACGCTGGATTACCTGGTGCGGGAAACATCAGCGAATCACCCGACTCATCCCCAAACTCATCGTCATTTAAATCATATACGCCGTCATAGGTCGCACGAATGGTGCCGTTGATGCTGACATTAGAGAAAATACCACGATCTCCCGCATCCATATTAAACTCAAACTGTACCCGGTTACGGAACCGGGTCAGCCCAACACCATCTCGGACATGAGATGAATGCTCCACATATCCCCGCGTTTCGACAGATTCAGCTGCCGATAGTTGAGCGCCGCTAAAACCAAACATTGCGACAGCCCCAGCCAGTAGGCTTCGGCGTAAAACTCTCCTATTTCTCATAGGGTTACCCTCCTGTTGTACTTGTAATTAAACTCATGGATCAATCACCAGAAGCCTTACCTCCCCCCTGGTATTTACGAGCCCCTTACCACTTTGAACTTACTATCTAATAGAAAAACGTGAACTTACAGACCGCCACAACTTTCTATATTCCTTTGCCATCCCTCAACGGCATTTTCCAGCTACGCCTTAACGTATGCTGAAGTAATAAAGTTAGGTTTGAACTTCAATACCCACGCCGGCACTAGCATCATTGCCGCTACGGCATTGAGCAACAACATAACGATCAACAGCAATGCCGCATCCGCCTGGAAGCGTAAATCAGACAAGAATACCCACATGATGACACCGCCAATCAGGGTCATGGCGGTAAAACCAATCGCCACACCCGTGGTGCTGATAGCACGGGTTACCGCATCCACCAGATTACCACTCTGCTCCATTTCGGAGCGAATGCGATCCATGATATAGATGGAGTAATCGATCCCCACACCGATTCCCACTGCAATAATGGGTACTGTGTTTACGTTAATGCCGATACCGGTAATTCCCATGTAGGCGTAAGAAAGCGTTGTGGCGAATGACATGGCCAGCATCATGATCCAACCGGCATGCAGCGACCAATAGAAAAAGGTAACTGAACCAAAAATCAAAGCCAGCACCAGCGGAATCACCACCAAGTTGGTTTCATAGGCGGCCTCATCAATCGCCGCGGTAACCCCAATCGGCCCGCCTGCCAGTTTAAGGGTAAAGCCTTCCACTTGAGCTGCCGCAGATTTTGACCACTCCTTGACCATGTGAATAGCTCGACGAATCGTTTCGCCCTTGTGATCTTTATAGTAGAACACCATATTGGCGTTTTGCTCATCCGGATCCAAGTATTCCAACAATGCACCCGGGATAGGGCTAGACATCATATACATAAACATCAAACCACCCGCGACCCGGGGATCATCAGGGATCGTCATCCAGCGCGGATCATCATAGTGGGTCATGCGGTTAACCGCCGTCACTAGATTAGGCAGCCCCTTAGCGCCACCCAACTCAGGGTCGGTTAACATGTATGCCTGAAAATCTGCCAGCGCTTTTAATACATCCGGTCGCTTTAATCCTGCCTTTTCTTCAGTATAACCAATGACATAAAGCTCTTCAGAGCCGGGAAAGGCATCGTTAATTGCTTTTGAAGACACATTGTAATCATGATCGAGATAAAGCAAGGGAGAACCAGGCTCCGCTTCACCAATTTGTACCCAGGAGGACAAATACCCGCCACCAATATACAGCAGTACAGCAGCAAACAAGATGGTGTTGACTCCTTTTTGGCTGGTAACTGCCTTCGCCAAACGTGGCAAAACCCTGCGTAACAAGCCATGTCGGATTTCAGTATTGCGCGGTGGCGGCAACAGCTCCAGCAGGACAGGCACCGTAATTAACACCGTAACGATGACTGATAGTGCCCAGAGTGACGCGTAAACCGCCAACTTATCGTTGATCGGAACCGACCCCAAAGAAATAAGCAGCAAGCCGATAGCGTCGGATAGAACACCCAACGATCCGGGTCGAAAGATACTTTCAAACGCTTTTCGCGCTGCCAGCTTACTGTCCTTTAACTCCGCCAACTCAAAATAAAAACGTTCAACCAGCTGGATACCATGAGACATGGCCCTCGCGGAAATCAGGAATGGCACCACCATCATCAAAGGGTCAAGGTTGTAGCCCAATAGAGACAGCATCCCCAAACCCCAAATACTGGTTAATACAATGCCCATGATAGGTAGCAAAATACCGTACGCCTTACGGAAATAGGCGATCAACAGCACCAGCATAATGAGGACGGTATACAGAAAAATGATAACGATTTGGTCAACGTAACTGGATACCCAACCAACTAATACGGGATTACCCGTCGCATGAATCGTTACACCAGGCGCTGCTTCAGCTTGACGGATCGCCTGCAACTCATCAAAAACCTTCTCATAATCCAGTTCACCCTCATTGAGAGTGCCGCGAATAAGTGCAGAACGCAGATCCGGGGAAACCATTAAACCGAACACGCGCGGATTAGCAATCACATCCGCCTTCATCTCAGCGAGCTCAGCGTCCGTATAGCTGCCTTTACCCGGATTATAATGCGGGGTCGACTTTACCGTCCCCTCTTCGCTAAGCCAGACTTTGCGCGTATTTCGATGGGTTAAGCTGGAAACCAAGTTATGGTTGATATTGGTAATGGAATCAACCGACTGAGTCAGGCGATGAATTCTATCCAGGGTTTCGTTGGTAAATATCGTTCCCTCATCCACTTCGACTGAGAGAATAATATTATTGGCTCCACCAAAGGTATCGCGAATACCATTATGCAGCTTGATATAGGGGTGTTCCTGCGGTAAAAGATCTGCGAAATCAGATACCATGCGCACAGCCGGAATCTGAAAAGCAAAAAAGATGGTTGCTGCCAATACTAAAAACAGGGTCGTCTTAGGAGCGACAAAGATAAACTTGTCAAGCCGGTGTAACCCCTCCGTAAACTTATTCACTCTGCCTCCCCGGAAGCCACAGTGTGACCGCTATTGTTATTTTTCAAATCTGTCAGGTTAATGCTATGCAGCGCACCGGCATCCCCTGCCACCCAAAGCTTGTCACCTGCAACTACCAAG
>JAIPFG010000138.1 GCA_021736745.1 Pseudomonadales bacterium | reverse complement strand
ACACGACGATTAAAAAATTCGCTTTTCAAACCGACTTCAAACACTTCCGCCGTTTCTGGGCCAAAACTCGGAATCAATTTATTGGGATCCGTTTCTGCCGTTGTCACGCCAGGAATCACGGGCGGAAAACCGCGCATGGTAAAACCACCGCTCTTAAATCCCTTTGAATAACTTGCATAAGCCAGGCTGGATTCACCAAAACGATAATCCAATGTCACCGATGGAGTGAACTCAGTGTCAGAGCGCGAAACTTCGACTTCGGGGAACAAGGGCAAGCCTTGCTGAACCAAGAAGCCGTTATTTGTGACGCCTGCAAGGAAGGTAAAGAACGGGCTAAATAGCGCGGGAACATTATCAATCTGCTGTTGTGGTAGGAATCGTTTCTCTTCATCACTGACGCGGGCGCCTACGGTGAGGGTCAGAGCATCCGTGATATCAAATCCAATCTGACCAAAAAGCGCCTTGCTCTCATTATCTATTTCACCACCGCTGGTGAACTGCACTGACTCCAGCAATACAGGGAATATTTGTCTTCCTTTTTCCGTTGCATAATAAAGACCGATTAAATAATTCAACCTGTCATTAAAGGCTTGCCCTGATAGCTGGAATTCCTGGCTGAACAGCTTTAGCGTAATGTCCTGAGCGATATTGTTTTGGTATGCAGGGACTCCTGCCAACTCTTGAAAGACATCGACCTCTGCACGACGATAGGCGGTGATAGATTTGATGGATGCCTGCTTAAGCGTCCAGTCAAGGGTTAAACTACCTCCCCAAATATCAGTATCAGATTGATTTGGACCAGTATTGGTGCTGTTCAAATCATCGATGTCTGCGGCAAACTGTGCATTGGAACAATTTTGATTGCTAAATCGTGACGGATCGTTCAAGGCGGGGTCGCACGCAGGAAAGACGATAGTATTATGTAAACCGCCGAAAAAAGCGTTTTCATCCACAGCCACCGTCACCTGCCCAGGAGATTCTTCACGCGCCCGTGTCGCATCAACCGCAAGGGATGCTGCAAGCGTTTCTGAAATATCCCAATCAGCGACAATTCGGCCCGATAAGGCGTCTTTATCACCTTGCGTGCCGCCAGTAAGAATACGATCAACATGGCCATCACGATTAAGCGACGCCAGAGAGGCGCGTATCCGCAAACGATCATTCACCGGTAAATTACCCGATAGTTTTAAATCTCTGCGGTCAAATTCCCCTACCGTCAGATCAATAGTCAACTCTTTCTCATCACTCGGTTTTTTTGACGTTAATAAAATTGCTCCGCCAATGGTATTTTTACCGAATAATGTTCCCTGTGGTCCACGCAGTACTTCGATGCTACCAAGGTCAACGGCATCCATTAACGATCCAACAGACTTACCAACATAAACTCCGTCAAGGTAAAGTCCTACGCCTGGTTCCACCGTAATGGCATAATCTGTCTGACCTATACCACGAATAGATATCTGCGAAGAAGCACCACCTCCCGACTCTGATGCGGCACTATCAAACTGTACATTGGGTACAAAGTTAGTCACATCAGCGACAGACTGGATATTACGCAGTTCAATCGCGGCGCTATTAAATGCAGAGACGGCGACAGGTGTTTCCTGAAGACTTTCCTCTTTTCGTCTCGCAGTCACAACAACTTCCTCAAGCGTTGCTTCTGCCGCCGAAGCTATTGGAATGCCCGTTGATAACGTCGATATGCTTAATGAAGCGAGAGCGATAACATTGAAACGACTGTAAGTCTTGGACATGTTTTATCCTCTTCATATTATGAATTTATCTGTGTTAAGCATCTCATAACGAGAAAAGGTAGCAAAAGCCAGAAACTGCAAGGTAAGGTCAGTTTCTGCAATAGCGTTCACCAAAAGTGAATATTCAAAAAAAATGCTTCGGACTATCTTTGCGCAAGCACCATAAAACTTAATGTATCGCTATTAATGGCGGGCTAAATCTTTGGAAAAATCGATTTTTACATCTTATTGATTTAATGACTGCACTGTTTAGGATCTTCTAAGAATACACATAGGGTATTCTTAGACTCTTACCTTTTCCTTGTGTCTGAGGGGTACTCTCCAAATTCCTGGAAGTAAGCATAGGAAAATCGGCCAACGTGACACTGCTGATAGCGATGAGAAACTTCCGTAACAGAGATATCGGATTGTGCGGGGTCTAGAAAATCAAGCCGGGCCTGCCTTAACCTCAGAGTTCTTAGCCATAAAACCGGACTGCCTCCGCGATATTTCTGGTAAGCATGATAAAGCGTTCTAACCGAAACACCGGCTGCATCGGCAATGTCCTGGGCATTAATATCTTCAACCAGATTTTGTTCCATAAAATGTTCTGCTTTGCGAAGATAGTATGGCACGGCCGGCATAGCTTCCCGGGACCCCACACCATCTCTTGGCAAATCTGTTTCCAGCAATGACGATACCAGCAGTGTTAAAAATGTATCTTGTATTGCTTGAGCAACAGTACTACTCGTTGCTATCGTCCCCTGTCGATCAATTTCTTTACAAATGTAGGCAAGAAAATCAAGCAGTCCTGAATCTATATCCTTGAGCAAATACGGTTTACGCTGAAACTCTACCCATTTTTTTCCTAATTGTTGCGTGTATTTTGAGAAGAGCGTATGCAGGATTTGTTTGGGAATCCCGATACCCAAATGACTATGGTCAGCCTGCATTTCAAATCTAAAGCGGCTTAAAGGGTCGAGAATAACAATCTCGCCACCATACAGATCAGCATGCTCATCTTGATTTCTCACTGCCGCGCGACCGCTTAACGGCAGCACTAAAATATAATGACTGCGATTTGTATCATTGACCGTCACTTCAACGTCCGCACCATAACTTATGAGGTTGAACGTCAGGGAGCCTAGGTTGGCACCCCGATGAATGAAATTAACTGCCGGGACATTGTTACAGGTTCTCAGGGAGTGTTTGCAAAAAACCCCCTCGACACTGGCTCGCGCCTGATTCGGGCTTTGTGTCGCAAGCAAATTGTGATTAGTGAACAGGTTGGTAGGCGTGAAACCTCTCAGCGCCGATAAATTAGACTTTTGATAATTGTCTTCGGATCGAGGAAAGTCAACCATTACTCACTCCATAAAACCCCAACAGATCAAAACGTCAACGAGCATAATCTTACAGTAATTTAAGATAACAACACAGTATCAAAAGATAGCCCAGTTAATTTGGCATCATCTACTATAGAAGACAGCACAGTTAAAACGCAACTGATAATCTTTTCTATTTAACCATTGTCTGGTTTAAAATACCTGCAACACTCGGTATATTGCTTCTGTCTTTTCCACACCATTTATCATTGAACATCAACAGTAGAACCATCAAATGAATTCTCTTTACCATCAGCAGGTTGGCACTAAATACCATATCTACAACAGTCTGTTCTTAAACCTGCCCTTCAGAAATATTTATGAAACCGGCACCTTGCTGCCGCTCTTTCATCAACAGTGTGAAATCGGGTTTCGTAACGGCTTGGACGCCGATGAAATTATTGAAAATTTCTTTCGTGATTTTACTCAGGACAACCAAAAATACGGTCACTTTGATCTGCTGTTTAAATTCATCCAGTATGTCGAGCGCCAAATTGCCCTCTTTGATTCGATTGAAGATTCTGCATTTGAACAAATAAATGACACCACGGGCAAAGGTTCATTAAAGGCGCTCTTAGTGCAGGCAAGTCAGGCCGGAACGGAAGAAACATTGAGGGAAAAGCTTAGAAAGTTTAGCCTGCGTATCGTTCTAACTGCCCACCCGACACAATTTTACCCTGGACCGGTTTTGGGTATCCTCACCGATCTTGAAAAGGCTATTCGTGAACATGATCTGGTGACCATTAATCTCTTGTTGCAACAGCTGGGAAAAACCGGATTTATCCAAAATGAAAAACCGACACCCTTTGATGAAGCCGCGAGTCTTTGCTGGTTTTTGGAAAACGTCTTTTATGGCACGATCACCGAGATCGTCCAATCGTTGAGCACCGGACTGCAATTGCCACTGGAAGACTGGAACAATGCCAGCCTGATCAAAATCGGCTTTTGGCCAGGCGGTGACCGTGACGGTAATCCTTTTGTCACCAGCGATACCACATTGAAGGTGGCCGCGCACCTGCGTAATAGCATTTTAAAATGCTATTACCGTGATATCCGGTTATTGAAACGCCGACTCACCTTCCAAGGTATCGACAAAGCGCTGAGTGAAGTGGAGCAGACCCTCTACCAAATGGCCTTTACCGGCAAAGCGGGTTATTCCTCTCCCCAGGCACTCCTGGAAGCGCTGGGAATTATTAGAACACGTTTGCTCGCTGACCATGATGGACTGTTCCTGGACTTACTGGATGCCTACATGCTGAAGGTGAAACTCTTCGGGTTTCACTTTGCCACGCTCGATATCCGGCAGGATAGCCGTAAGCTTGAGTATGTCTGGCAGGTCCTGTTAGATCAATTGGACAAACCAACCCTTGCGGCCTTTAATCAACAGCCTGAGCCTGAGAAAATCAACCACCTGCTGGCCTTGACGTTGCGGGAGAAGGATCTTCAAACGAAAGACGATTTTGTGAACGAGACCCTTGCCAGTATCGCCGCCATCCAACAGATCCAGGAAAGCAACGGCCAATCCGGTTGCGAGCGCTATGTGATCAGCAATTGCCAGCAAGCCCTCCATGTCATTCAAGTGTTCGCTCTCGCCAAGTTCATGCACCGCACTGAACATCCACGGATAGATGTGGTGCCATTATTCGAAACGATTGATGATTTAACCCATGCGGCTGAAGTGATGGAGCAACTCTACTCAATCCCCAAATACCGCGAACATTTACAGCGCCGAGAGGACAAACAGACCATCATGGTCGGCTTCTCCGATGGCACTAAAGACGGGGGTTATCTGCGAGCCAACTGGTCTATTTTCCGGGCCAAAGAGCAGCTCACCACCATCTCCAGAAAATACGGCATCACAGTGCTTTTCTTCGACGGTCGCGGCGGCCCACCCGCCAGAGGAGGCGGCAATACTCACGATTTTTATGCCTCGCTCGGCAATACTATCGAACAGGATGAAGTACAGATCACCATCCAGGGGCAAACTATCAGCTCTAACTTCGGCCGCGCCGCCTCCTGCCGCTACAACCTCGAACAATTATTATCCGCGGGCTTGCAAAGCGCGGTGGATGACGAGCTGGACGCAAACCTGGACGATGTCGACAAACACCTGTTGGATCAGCTGGCCGACGAAGGTTACCAGTCTTATCTTGAGCTGAAAAACCACCACCAATTTGTACCTTACCTGGAAAACGTCACCCCGCTCACTTTCTTTGGTGACGCGAATATCGGCTCCCGTCCGATGAAACGTAATGCCTCCTCCGGTTTAAAATTCGAAGACTTAAGAGCCATCCCTTTTGTCGGCGCCTGGGCCATGATGAAACAGAATATTCCCGGTTTTTACGGCGTCGGGTCAGCCCTGGAAGCACTGAAAAAGAAAGGCCAGATGGCGCCGATGAAATCGCTGTTTCAGCGTTCCCTCTTTTTCCGCACGCTGATTGGCAACAGCATGATGTCATTGACCAAAACCAATTTTGAAGCCTCCAGCAACCTGCGACATGACCCGCAATACAGCGATTTTTGGCAGAAGATGCATGACGAATATGAATTATCCATTCGCATGGTGCTGGAAGTATCCGGCCTCACTGAACTCATGGATAATAATGTTCTCAAGCGGGACTCGGTAAAGCTCAGGGAATCCATCGTGCTTCCACTCGTGACGATTCAACAATATGCACTGGCCAAGTTAAGAAACCTGAAAACAGAGGAACAAGCGGAGGAATTGCTCTATCGCAAGCTGATTATTCGCTGTATGTTTGGCATCATCAATGCTGCCCGCAACTCAGCTTGACCGTTTTTGGATAAGGGCTTACCGTAGCCGCTGTGGTCTTTCCCAACGGCGACATGGCCCTTTTCCCCACCCTAAACTATCTGAGTCGATACCTGCTTGATACAACACTTTTCCGATATTACTCGCCGCGTTCCGCCAGCCGATGACGACCTGTTTGAGCGCATTGCCAGCGGCATCGAAACCCAAGGCTATGTCATTCTTCCCACGGCACTACCGCCCCCTGTGACCGACAGTTTGTTGCAATACCTGAGCGTTCTGGAAGAAGAACGCTTTCACCAGGCACAGATTGGACGCGGCCTGGAGCAAACACCCAACCCGTTTATCCGGCGCGATAAAATTTTCTGGATGGAGGAATCACACCCCAATGCCAAATGTTGGCTTGACTGGACGCAGCAGCTAAAAACCTACCTCAACCGCCGCCTGTTTCTCGGCTTATTCTCCTTCGAAAGTCACTTCGCCCTTTACCATCCCGGCGACTTCTACAAAAAGCACCTGGATGCCTTTCGCGGCGAATCCAACCGCGTGTTAACCTTGGTGACTTATCTGAACATGGGCTGGGAGCCAGATCAAGGCGGCGAACTGGTGCTCTATCACCCGCAAGATGAAACCGAAATCTGCAAAGTGGTGCCTACCTTCGGCACCTTGATTTTATTTCTCAGCGAAGAGTTTCCCCATGAAGTCCTGGCCGCAAACCGGGATCGCTACAGCGTGGCGGGTTGGTTTAGGGTGAACACTTCCATCAATCATCAGATTGATCCGCCCAGATAAGACAGGTTTATAGACGCAAATATTCCCGACCCCTGAAAACCCTGACCGGGAACCTCTGTTTCCGGTTTATTTTGTAGACATTCTTCCCGGTTTGTTCCTCTGCTCATCCTCTTCCACTGGAAGGGGCATGGAGTGAGGGCCAGCTTCATCGAGCCTAACCTAAAATGTCCCTATCAAAGCTCACTCAGCAAGGCCTTCAATCACTTGCCATTGCTCAGCCGTCACAGGCTGCACGGACAAGCGCCCCTGTTTCAGCAAGACCATATCCGCCAATGCTGGTAATTGTTTTAACCGCGCCAACGGCAGCACCTCGGCGAAGGTGGCTCGCCAGCGAATATCCACGCAGAACCAGCGCGGATCATCCCCTGAAGCCTTTGGGTCAAAATAAGGACTCGTGGCATCAAACTGCGCCGGGTCCGGGTAAGCGGTTTTAATCACCTCTGCTTGACCCGCAATCCCTGGGCGGGCGCAACTGCTGTGGTAGATAAACACACCCTCCCCCAGCGCCACCTGATCGCGCAGGAAATTACGCGCCTGATAATTGCGAATCCCATCCCAGCGCGCAGTGCCGTCAGCTTCCAGATCATCAATACTGAATTCGCCGGGTTCGGTTTTAAATAGCCAGTGCATGGTTGCTCCAATCTGCCAAGAGATAAATGATACCGATAGTACTGAAATCCAAACGCAGGGAGCTCAGCTTTTATCGTTACATCCCAAGTTCAGCAAAACTTTTCGTGTAAATTCATGCTTTCAAACACTACAACTTATTTTCCTGCGGCTTTCTATCAAGCCAGAACGTATATTTTTTTCGAGCATCCGGATCCGTCTTATCACTGCCTGATTGCACCGAACGGGCAAACTCTTCGATTTGGTTGGCTAAGATTGCCACTAACTCTCTTCCATAACCAAAACCGCTTCCACACTTCGAAACTCTTCAAGCGCAGCTTCTAATTGCTCAACGATTTCTGCTGCAAGTACAGCTGGCACGGGTAGATTATCGGTATCTTCCAATGAATCATCTTTCATCCAGAATATGTCTAAGTTGGTTTTGTCGCGGGCGATCAGCTCGTCGTAGGTGAATGACTTCCAGCGTGGAATATCATCAGACTCTTTACGTTTGCTGCGGTCTTCGGCTTTATAGCATTGGATGAATTCATCAAAATC
>JAIPFG010000137.1 GCA_021736745.1 Pseudomonadales bacterium | reverse complement strand
CCATCAACATGCGCAATGACCTGCCAACCATAAGACTCAAATCGTTTTGCCGTATCATCGGTAAACCACCCTTGTACTTCACCATCGATAGAAATCCCATTGTCATCATAAATAGCAATCAGTTTATCCAACCCCACGGTACCGGCAAGAGAACAGACTTCATGAGATATCCCTTCCATCAGGCATCCATCGCCAAGGAATACGTAAGTGTGGTGGTCAACAATTGGGTAATTTGGCTGGTTAAACTGTGCCGCCAAAATTTTCTCCGCCAATGCCATACCAACAGCATTGGCTATTCCTTGCCCCAGGGGGCCGGTGGTAGTCTCCACGCCCGGCGCGTAGCCATGCTCGGGGTGCCCAGGGGTCTTTGAGTGTAGCTGCCGAAAATTCTTTAGGTCATCAATACTGATTTCATATCCCGCCAAATGCAGCAGTGAATAAAGCAACATCGAGCCATGTCCGTTCGATAGAACAAAACGATCACGGTTGAACCAATTGGGGTTTTCCGGATTATGCACCAGGAAATCATTCCAAAGCACCTCCGCAATATCGGCCATTCCCATGGGCGCGCCGGGGTGCCCTGAGTTGGCTTTTTGAACCGCATCCATACTCAGAGCACGCACGGCGTTGGCTAGTTGAATTCGCGAAGTGGAATGCGACGACATAGTGGAACCTCTTTATTGCGTCAAAGCTAAGATTTTAAAAGCCGCCTATTTTCACCTAACTGGCCCAAAGCATCAAATGTAACTTGGAAAAACCCCGCAATTAACCCTTAAAATCTTCGGCATATTGATAACCCAACTAAATCTTTTAAGTTAAGCGACCGAATTTAACGACAAATTTCCAATGTCACCTTGCTGGCATTTTCTTAGCAAATCGAAACAAAAGCACTATCGCCAATCAAATCTATATCAAAATATTTTGATATAGATTTGATTAATCTTTGAGGCAATGCTATAAATGCACCGCTATGACAAACACCCTTACCGCCAGCGCCACAGACAATGTCACAGATGCCGTCGCTATGCCAATGAGCGAGTCATTTTTGGCCCGAGCCTGCAAAGCCGCTGCTGATCCATTACGGCTCAAAATTCTTCGCGTTTTACGCGCAGAATCCTTTGGCGTATTGGAACTATGTCATATTCTTGATTTAGCGCAGCCCAAACTCAGCCATCACCTCAAAGTACTCTCAAATGCTGGCCTGGTTGCAACCCGACGGGAAGGCAATTCAATTTTTTATCGACGCCCATTACTGGCAACACAAAGCCCTTTAGCCCTCTTCAACCAAGCCCTATTTCGTAGTATTGACCAACTACCCCTGGAAATGAAGGTAGTTGAACACCTCAATCAAATACGAGAAGAGCGAGCCCGCTCTTCACTGGAATTTTTTGCCAAAAATGCTACGAAATTCAAAGAACATCAGGCATTAGTCGCCGAAAATACGCAATATGCCGCTAATATACGTGAACTTATAAAATTAACACTTTTACCCCCTAACGCTACCGCCATCGAAATCGGTCCCGGTGAAGGTGATTTTTTAGCGGAACTGGCGACTCAGTTCGACCAAGTCATCGCCATTGACAACTCAACCAGCATGTTGGAGATAGCACAACAAAAAGCGGCACAGGCCGGTCATCCCAATATTAAGTTTATCCATGGTGAGCCACTGGATGCCGTTACCCGGAACATTAAGGGAGATTTACTGGTATGCAATATGGTATTGCACCATATTGCATCGCCAGCAGCTACTTTCCAGCACGGCTATCAACTGTTACTGGACGGCGGATATATGCTGTTAGCTGAACTTTGCCCACATGACCAATCCTGGGTTAAAGACAGCTGCGGTGATATTTGGCTGGGATTCGAACCAGAAGAACTTCGACACTGGGCTGAAGCTGCCTCTCTGGAATTACGCCAAAGTTTATTTTTAGGTCTGCGTAATGGTTTTCAGGTACAACTCCATCTCTTTCAGAAAAGATTAAATCCAACCCCTATCAATCATTGAAGCATGAGTATTAATTATGAGTGAATATTCAATTTTTACCTCTGAATCCGTTTCCGAAGGTCATCCCGATAAAATGGCGGACCAAATATCCGATGCGGTTCTTGACGCCATTATCGCTGATGACCGAAATGCCCGCGTTGCCGTTGAAACCATGGTGAAAACCGGCATGGCCATCATCGCTGGCGAAGTCCGAACCAATACCTATATCGATCTGGAAGATCTGGTGCGTAACGTGATTTTAGATATCGGCTATAACAGCTCGGATGTTGGCTTTGATGGCGCATCCTGTGCCGTGCTCAATGCCATTGGTAAACAGTCTCATGATATTGCCATGGGAGTTGATGAAGGTGAAGCCAAGGAGCAGGGTGCCGGCGATCAGGGGCTGATGTTCGGCTATGCCACCAACGAAACAGACGTATTGATGCCCGCGCCTATTTATTATTCGCATCGATTGGTGGAACGTCAGGCCTACTTAAGAAAGCGTAACGTGCTTACCTGGTTGCGCCCTGATGCTAAGAGCCAAGTTACCCTGCGTTATGAAAACGGTAAACCCGTAGCGGTGGATGCCGTAGTGCTTTCCACCCAACATGACCCCGATGTCAGCCAACAGGATATTCGCGAAGCCGTGATGGAGGAGATTATTCAACACGTATTACCCGCCGAATGGCTGCACGCCAACACAAAATACCATATCAACCCGACCGGTCAGTTCATCATTGGCGGTCCGGTAGGAGATTGCGGCCTCACCGGACGTAAAATTATAGTTGACACTTATGGTGGCATGGCTCGCCACGGAGGGGGAGCATTCTCCGGCAAAGATCCCTCAAAGGTAGACCGTTCAGCTGCCTATGCCGGCCGTTATGTCGCTAAGAATATTGTCGCAGCCGGTTTAGCCGACCGTTGTGAAATCCAGATTTCCTACGCTATTGGTGTTGCCGAACCGACCTCCATCAGTATTAACACTTTTGGTACCGGCAAACTTCCCGACGAGCAGATCGTCAATCTCATCTCTGAACATTTTGATTTGCGCCCTGCCGGTTTGATCGAAATGTTAGATCTCAAGCGACCAATCTATCGGGCGACGGCTGCTTACGGGCATTTTGGTCGAGAGGAAGAAAACTTTACCTGGGAAAAAACAGATAAAGCAGCCGCATTAAAAGCCGCGCTTTAAACACTTTGACAGACCCACTGATCAACCAAATAGGAATGTACACAATGACCAGCACAGCAACCGTTTCAAATCAAAATGCCGACTACCGGGTCGCCGATATCAGTCTCGCCGATTGGGGGCGCAAAGAAATTCAAATTGCTGAAGGCGAAATGCCGGCGTTGATGGCTCTGCGAGAAAAGTATCGCGCGGATCAGCCTCTGAAGGACGCCAGAATCATTGGTTGTATCCACATGACAATCCAAACCGCCGTATTGATAGAAACCCTAATTGATTTGGGCGCAGAGGTACGCTGGTCTTCCTGTAATATATTCTCGACACAGGACCATGCCGCAGCCGCCATTGCGGCGCAAGGCATTCCTGTCTTTGCTTGGAAAGGTGAAACAGAACCTGAGTATGAATGGTGTATCGAACAAACCATACTCAAAGACGGCAAACCCTGGGATGCGAATATGTTGCTAGATGATGGCGGTGACCTGACGGCCATTGTGCACGAACGCTACCCGGACATGCTCACTCAAATTCATGGTATTACCGAGGAAACCACCACCGGTGTACACCGCCTGATTGAAATGTTAGAGCAGGGTACACTTAAGGTTCCCGCCATTAACGTCAACGATTCAGTCACTAAATCAAAAAATGACAACAAATATGGCTGTCGCCACAGTTTGAATGATGCGATAAAACGCGCCACCGATCACTTATTGTCTGGCAAGAAAGCACTGGTGGTAGGCTACGGTGACGTAGGCAAAGGTTCAGCACAGTCCTTGCGCCAGGAAGGAATGATTGTACGTGTCAGCGAAATTGATCCCATTTGCGCCATGCAGGCTTGCATGGATGGCTTCGAGTTAGTTTCCCCCTATCTTAACGGTGAAAATGACGGCACACGGGGTTGCATTAATACTGAGTTACTCGGCGGAACAGATTTGATTGTTACCACCACCGGCAACGTCAACGTCTGTGATAAGAATATGCTGCAATGCCTGAAGAAAGGTGCAGTCGTCTGTAACATTGGCCATTTTGATCATGAAATCGATACCGCTTTTATGCGTCAAAACTGGGAATGGGAAGAGGTTAAGCCTCAGGTACACCTGATTCATCGCAATAAAGAAGAAGGTGACCACTTGATTCTTTTATCAGAAGGACGACTGGTTAATCTGGGTAATGCTACCGGACACCCATCCCGTATTATGGATGGCTCATTTGCCAACCAAGTCCTGGCTCAAATTCATTTATATCAACAAGCCTACGCGAATCAGGACAGTGCGACACAATCACAACTGCTGCGAGTGGAAGTGTTACCAAAACAGCTCGACGAAGAAGTGGCACGTCATATGGTTGCCGGATTCGATGGCGTTATCACTAAAATGACACAAAAACAGTCCGATTATATTAATGTACCCATCGAAGGCCCCTATAAAACTGATAGCTATCGTTACTAGGAGTAGAGTCTATAGCACGGTAAATAAATACCTTATGGTCACGAGACCTTGTTAACGAGAATTCTGTTATGACTGGAAAAATTTATAGCTGTGAGTTTTTTCCACCCAAAAGCGCACAGGGCGATGAAAATCTTGCGCTAACCTGGGAAAAATTGCGCGTCAAAAACCCAGCATTTTTTTCTGTCACCTATGGCGCTGGTGGTTCTACCCGAGAAAAAACCTTTGCTACGGTTAAGCGGATTAAAGAAGCCGGTCTTGAAGTTGCGCCACACTTGTCTTTCGGTGGCGACAACAAGGAAGTGGTGACTGATTTATTGCAGCGTTATCGTGAAATGGGTATCAAGCGTTTAGTGGCACTCCGAGGTGACCTGCCTTCCGGCATGGGGGGCAGTCATTTGGTTTATGCCAATGAATTGGTTGATTTTATTCGTGAAAAGACAGGGGATTATTTTCAGATAGAGGTGGCCGCTTATCCCGAAATCCATCCTCAGGCACAGAATTACGATAAAGATATCTATTACCTTAAGAAAAAATTTGATGCCGGTGCCAACAGCGCCATCACACAATATTTCTATAATGCTGATGCTTATTTTTACTTTATTGAACGCTGCCAGTCGATAGGTATTAATAATGCGATTGTACCCGGCATCATGCCTATCACCAATTACAGTAACTTGGCGCGTTTCTCAGATGCCTGTGGCGCTGAAATACCACGCTGGATTCGCAAACGCCTCGAGGCCTATGCGGATGATTCCGCCAGCATTCTTTCCTTTGGACTCGATGTCGTCACAGATTTATGTGAAAAATTACTCCAGGGAGGCGCTCCCGGATTACATTTTTATACGATGAATAAAGCCGAGCAGGTTCTCGCTCTGTGGGACAATTTACAATTGGATCAAAGCGGTCAGACTTAACGAACCTCAAAATTTGTCATCCTCAGACTGACTGAAGTTTTCAATAATTCGACAAACTGCACGTTATGCGTATTCCCAGAGTTTACCTCGACCAAGCCTTAGCGACAGATGCCAAGATCAGGCTCACACCTGAAACCAGTCACTATTTAATACGCGTACTGCGGTTACCCGTTAATGCCGCTTTGAAGGTTTTTGCTGGTACGGGTGGAGAGTATGACGCAAAAATCATACAGGCTGACCGCCATACGGTAACCATTGAGCTGGGAACTTTTACCCAGAAAAATAACAGTTCCCCTCTCGCGATTCATCTTGGTATCGCGATATCAAAAGGTGAGCGGATGGATGTGGTCATGCAAAAAGCCACCGAACTTGGCGTCACCTCTATCACGCCCCTTTTCAGTGAGCGTTGTGAGGTTAAACTCAAGGCCGACAGAATGGAGAAAAAACTTTCGCATTGGACTAAAGTCGTGGCCAGCGCTTGCGAACAGTCCGGCCTGAATCTTCTACCGAAAGTGAATCTTCCAACCCAATTTTGTGATTGGGTCCGTATGGTGGATACAGACCTTAAGTTAATTCTACAGCCGGCAACAGACAAACCACTTGATCGATTTGCGCGACCTCTTTCCGTCAGTTTGCTGATTGGCCCAGAAGGAGGCTTCAGTGAGGTGGAAGTTGCTCAAGCCTTGAATGCCCGATTCCAGCCATTGCAATTGGGCCCGAGGATCCTGCGCACAGAAACTGCGCCCCTTAGTGCATTGAGTATCCTACAGTATTTATGGGGAGACCTTGGGTAAAAAGACCGCGGATTTTATCGAGGCAAAGCATATGAATTACACCGGAAGCTGCCACTGTGGCGCCATTCAGTTTGAAGTCAAGGCTCCAGCACAGGTAGAAGTAGAAGAGTGCAACTGCTCTATCTGTAGCAAAACTGGCTTTCTACACCTAATTGTCCCTAGACCTCACTTCACCTTGCTTCGGGGTGAAGACCACTTGCAAACCTACCAATTCAATACCTGTGTTGCGAAACACTTTTTCTGTAAAACCTGTGGCATTAAACCTTTTTATATTCCGCGCTCAAATACAGATGGGGTGGATATTAATCTTCGCTGCCTGGATAGGCAGCCCGAACAGGTCACTTTGGTCCACTTTGACGGCCAAAATTGGGAACAAAACGCTGGAAAGCTGGCGCACAAAAGCAAAGAAAAATAAAACTCACCGGTTTTAATGGTGTAAACCTGATACTCCGGCACTGATTTGTTTTAGTGTACAGCGTTAGAAGAGATTAGCTGTTCTTCCAGATATTCCAGATTAGGAATTCGCACGGCATTATCTTTAACCGACACTGCTATCAGCTCCGATTCGCTTAGTATTTCATTCATGACAGTAAGGTCATCTTCATACACCTGCACAGAACGCGGTTTATTTTGCAATAACAAACCCCAGAAAGGTAACCCCTCATGTACACCTGAACCTTTAAATACCGCTATACAGGCATGTTCTGAATGCTTTCTCAGACTGCCGCCGGAAAGCGTTTCAAAGGCAATAACCGGGATACGCAAATTACGCCAGTGTTTGCGCCCTAATAGCCAGCGCTGCTTGCTGGACTCCACAATCAGGCCGGCCATCGGCGTAATTTCCGCGACAATAGAGCCCGGTAACAATAGGCTACGATCCTGTAACGGAAAAATTAAACTGGATATTGGGCTTTCTATCATGCTAAACGCCTTTCCCTACTTTTAATAATCATCACCATTTTAATCAGCCTGAGCCACTACGTTTCGCTCAAAATCTGTTAATTCAGCAATCGCATCGAGCAATTCCGCTTCCTGAAAAGGTTTGCCCATAAAACGATTGACCCCGATTTCCAGCGCACGCTCACGGTGTTTATCTCCTGTACGCGAAGTAATCATCACAATGGGTACATCCTGCAAGCGCTCATCGTGTCGCATCAAAGAAGCCAACTCAAAACCATCCATACGCGGCATCTCGATATCCAGCAGCATGATGTCCGGTAAAATATCCTGCAACTTGGTCATGGCCTCCAGACCATCTTTAGCGATCACAACATCCATACCATGCCGTTCTAACAATCGGGACGCCACTTTGCGCACAGTGACTGAGTCGTCAACTACCATGACCTGCAGGTTCTCAGACACGTTACTTAAGGCCGAGCCGACGATCGGCATATCTCTATTTTCCGCCGCCATGGAGCGGATCATCGCGGCCATATCCAAAATCAATACCACACGACCATCTCCCAAAATGGTTGCCCCGGACATACCCGGAATGACGCCTAACTGAGAGCCAAGCGGTTTAACCACAATTTCCCGGCTACCATTAATACTGTCGACCTGTATCGC